>CAYOLQ010000025.1:0-5601 GCA_964404825.1 uncultured Chitinophaga sp. | reverse complement strand
AACATTTTCGGGCATCGAGGTAAGTACCGGAATCAGAAGATCTTCATCTCCCAGAATCAAAGCTGTATGGCCAAAATGAACCAAATCGCTGCTGTTTTCCTTTTTCAACAGTGTATTCAGATATTTAACCTGAGTGATATCCGAAGGAAGCTCATATATATTTACTTCACGGGAATGGATATTATCAAAATCTTCCAGCATTGTATCGGGGGGAAATTCCTCAAGATTAAGTCGCATAAACCGGCCCGCTTCCCTGACTCTATCTTGTACGTAATACGTATCATAATCCCAGAAAAAACGACCTTTCCCCGATTTCCTGAGATGTCGGAACAGCTCACGTTCAGCCTTATTCAATGCATTAAAGCCAACAATAATTACTTTTTGCCATGGGAGATCAGGGAAAAACCCTGCACTGATATTTTCGGCAACCTCCCGGTAAATCATACCTTCGTAAGCAAGACCTCTTACCCTGAGTCGGCTATTTAGATTTATATATATTTTATGCAGCAGCTTCCATATTTTCAGAAAAGATTCTTTCTGTTCCGATAATTCAGCATTCAGAAAGAACCCCCAGAATTTCCGTATGGTTTGTTTTTGCTCCTCTGTAAGTTCAAAATGACTGTCAATTTCCTTTAAATCATGAATATTCTGATAAATGGAACCAGCATCCACAAGATATTTATCAATGTCGTCGAAATCTGCAATCATCATCTCTCCCCAGGTCCAGAATTCATCGAGGCTTTCGGATAAACCTGTGCATTCCCTGTAAGAGCCGTAAACTTCAAATACCAAATCAACAGGGTCCGCTGGCTGCAAATCAGACATATGCTGCATAAATTCGCTGATTGTTACAATCTGCGGACTCCACATAGTTTTAGCTGCTGCAGAAGCAAGATATTTCTTAAAAAAGAGACCTGAACGGCGGTTTGGAAACACAATGCATACTTCGGAAATATTCTCTCCGTATTCCTTGTACAGATTATCAGCAAGCGTTTTCAGAAATGGGTTATTGCTGCTCATTTCGCTGGATTATAAAGTCGTCCCTGCCATGTGTTGCTCTGAGCAAGCAAAGCTTCAAAGCGCTCCAGAACCACATCGTAGCGAAGGTTCCATGTTTCATTCAGACTAAACCGGGGTGGCACCTCCCCTGCTATTCTTTCAATAACAAATGCCGGATTGAGATGCTCAACAAATTCTTTCATCAGGTGCAGGTATTCATCAATATCAAATAAAGAAAAGTCGTCAGGTTTTTTCAGGTACTCTTTTGCCATTGCTGTACCTTTTATTATCTGCAACTGATGAAATTTAATGGTATGCAGAGGGAGAGCAGAAAGTATCTCAGCCTCATTCAGTATTTCCTTATGCGTTTCCCCCGGAAGGCCGATTATCATGTGCCCTCCTGTTAGTATGCCTCTCTTTTCCGATTCTTCGAGCGCCCAGACAGTTTTTGCAAAATTATGACCACGGTTGATTCTAAGTAGAGTTTTATCATAACAGGATTCAATGCCGTATTCAACAATCAAATATTTTTTCTGACTGAGTTCGGCCAGGAAATCAAGTATTTCATCATTCACGCAGTCGGGACGTGTGCCGATTACAAGTCCTATAACATCAGGAAAGGCAAGTGCCTCATCATATAGTTTCCTTAGCTCGGGAACAGAAGCATAGGTATTTGAATATGCCTGGAAATAAGCAAGGTACTTATTTGCCCTCCGGTACCTTTTACGGTGAAACTCAATACCTTCTTCAATCTGTAAACCAATACTCTTTTCAGGCTGGCAATACGATGGATTAAAAGCATCATTATCGCAATAAGTACACCCCCCGGTTCCAACTGTATTATCCCTGTTGGGACATGTAAAACCAGCATCTATGGCAAGCTTCTGAACCCTTCCACCGAATCTCCCTTTAAAATATTCGGTATAGGAATTAAACCTGCGGGAGTGTCCCCATAAATAATTATTCACCACTCTTAACCTCCTCCCAACTATTTAGCATAACATACCAGATGAAGGAATTAACTTCTTCATAACCAATATCAAACAATAGCTGCCTGTATTTTTTTAGCTGGTATGAATAACCGGAATTCTGCTGCTTTCCAAATTTATAATCTACTACAATTGCTTTTTTCCCTTTAACCATCACCCGGTCGGGACGATATTCGGAACCATCTGATGTAATTATGTCCCGTTCGGTAAAAACCTTCCAATCACGGCTGAACAGGTACTCCAGTGGAGGAGAAGCTATCGTCTCAGACAGATAACCCAAAATTTCCTTATGCTTTTCCGAATCGATTTTCCCTTCCAGAAATGCCTTTCTGACAGCATTGCTGAGATCCTCAGGGTATTTAACATCCGACAAAATACCATGCATGATTATTCCATAGTCAATACCTCCGGAAGTGCTGCCATTGCTTATAAAAATGTCCTGACTCCGGTATCTCAATTTTACATTTCCGGGAAAGGAAGAAACCGGATATGAATCAAAAACCTCAGCGATATCGTCCTTCTGTGAACTATTTGCAGTAGGGGCCTTTGGAAAACCAAATTCGAATGACTTTTCAGAATAATTAATACCCTGATCTGTCTGCATATAGGGATATCCCTCCTGCTCCTTTTCTTTCGAACTCAGAGAAGCAAACAGCAAATCCCCGATGTTTTTAACTTTTTCATCAGGGGAAGCAAAAATATAAAGTTCATCAATTGCCCGGGTGAAAGCCACATAAGACAGGTTGATATTATCAACAAAGGAATGCAGCATTTCGGTGTAATATTCTTCTGCAAAAAAAGTATCGGTTAAAGCCTTTCCGTATTTTACCGGTACAAAAGGAAGTTGGTCAAAAGGTGCCCTGGAAGTTTTGCACCAAAGAATAGTATCAAAGCGGGATGAAGGTGCAAGATCCCAGTTACAAAACGGAACAATAACCACAGGAAATTCAAGACCTTTGGCTTTATAAATCGTGAATATCCGGATAGCATCCTGCTGTTCAGATATATTCAGCGTTTCTCCTTTTCCATCTTCATCCCAGTAGTCGAGGAATGCATTAAGGTCCGAAGCTTCTTTTTTCATATAGCTTAGCACGCAATCCTGAAATGCCTGAATGAAAGGTATATCCTTCTGATGGGTATTAAGTCCGAAAATATCACAAAGACTTTCAACCAGCTCGTACAGGGAAAGATGGCGCAAGCGAACCTCTTCATTGTTCAGGCGATTGAAAACCTTTGAAAACGAAGCTGAATGATCATCGGGATTTCCCGAGAAAATCAAATGATAGTCAGCAGGAAATTCAGCACCGTCATTCAGGTATCTCAGGAATTCATGTCGCATAAAAGCCTCATTAAGAAGATCGTATGGATTCCGCAATCGTCTCATCACGGCAACCAGAAGCTGAACGGCCGGGTTAACGGATATAAAAAGTGAATCGTTTGATATCACATTAAAATTGAAACCTTTCAGCACATCAGGATTATTATTCCTGAATTCAAGAAGAATTGCTGCCAGATCTTTGCCTTGTTCCCGCCTTCGCACGAGAAGTGCAATATCTCCTGCATGGTAACCTCGTTTCTGCAGATCAATAATTGTTTCAGGAAGCTTAGTGCGTATTATTCCGAGGTAATCTTCTTTATTAATGCCCTTTTCGAGAAATCCGAACTTAACATAGCCTCCGCTTCCTTTTGCTTTCGGGGGGATCTGTTGAGCTGAACCAGCATAGGCAGAAGATATCATATCTGCCAATGGAGAGAGTTTGTGCAAATGTTTTGAACCGGAAACTTCGTTTAAAAAAACGGATCGTAACAAATCCGGGGCAGAAGAAAATATGCTGTTATTAAACCGGATTATATTTTCTGAACTCCGGTAATTCTCATCTAAATTCCGGGGGGAATAAAAATGAGGAAAGCTATTTTCAACGCCTGATGCAAGAATTTTCCAGTCAGAATTTCTCCATCTGTAAACCGCCTGCTTTACATCTCCGACAACGAGACTGTCGTGATTCGAAGCCAGTCCGTTGAGTATCAGCGGACGAAAATTATTCCACTGAAATACAGATGTATCCTGGAATTCATCGAGCATAAAATTATTGTAGTAGTTTCCGGCTTTTTCGTAAACAAACGGGGCCTCATTTCCGGCAATGATTTCATTCAGAAATTCCGAAGAATCGGAAAGAAGGAACATGTTTTTCTCTGAAGCAATTTCACGGATTTTACCGGAAAGATCAGTAAGGATACCAAAAGTATAAATGAATTTTTTAATCTCTTTGGCCGTACGGAAGCGTTCATAGTCGGAGTTGAAGTATTCAATTGCTTGTTTGAGCAACGAATTCAGTCCGTTGTCGCAGACAGAAATAATTTCGGCTTTTCTGGGGGATTTCTTTGTGTACCAGCCATCCGGGTTATCAACTGCACCCTGAGAACGAAGGGGTGGCTGGTATTTATCAATTCCACCTCTGAAAGAAGATTGAATATTGTAAAAAAAACCAAGCGCTCCTGTTTTTCCATAGCTGAAGTCGCCGGATTCTAATCCTGCTTTTTCTATCAGGCTTAATGCTTCATTAGAAATCCTGTATAAATTGCTGCTGAATATTTTTATTTCTGAGTCCAGGACTTTCTGATATTCTTTTATTTTTTCTGAAGTTCTCAGTTCCTCATCAGTTTCCCGGCAAAGGCTGCGGTAGTTTTCCTTAAATAATTCTTTACCCAATCCAACCAGATCAGGCTTAAGATTTACGCTTTTCCCATCCATGACCTCTTCTTCTGCAAAACGGATCAGCCATTGGCGAAGTGACAGATTTTCATCCATTGAATAAAGGAGGTTATCTACTCCTTCACCTAAAACCTTATCGCTGTTGAGTTCCAGATTGTAACCGGCCTGCAGTCCAATCTCCCGGGTGAATGCACGGATTACCATCTGGAAAAACTTATCAATGGTACCAACCGAAAAACGTGAGTAATCGTTCAGAATATAATTCAGAACTCTCCCTGCCCTGCTGCAGACTTCCATTTCATTTATTTCATATTTGCCTGCAAGATGCTCTAGATATACAGGTTTAATAGGTAAAGAAGGATTGTACACCGAAAGTCTGTAGAGCGTTTCCATAATCCTGCTCTTCATTTCCGAAGCGGCTTTATTGGTAAACGTAACCGCAAGGATGTTTCTGTAAGCAAATTCATCTCTGAACAGAAGCTCAAGATAACGCAAGGTCAGAGTATAGGTTTTACCTGATCCTGCTGAAGCTTTATAGACGGTGAGGGTCGACATTTGGAGGTTTAAATATACAAATTTTGTGGGTATTTTGGTTTTTCCGGCGACATTATTAAGCGCAAGGGCGCGAGGGCGCAAAGGAAAACGCAAAAAAATAATTTGTGTTTTCCCGTAGGTTTTCAGCGGAATAAAGATTTAGCGCTTGATCTTTTAAATGGTCACAAAGTGTTGATTTTTATTACTTTAAATATTATAATACTATTTTTTAAGTAACTGATAATGAGCAAATGAGAATTGTTTGTATTTTAGTACTGCAAAAACCCAAAAACCAAAAAGTATGAAACGTCTGATTTTTTTCATCGCAATTCTGCTTGTTTCATCAGTACTTGTAAAAGCACAAAT
>CAYOLQ010000024.1:37261-43411 GCA_964404825.1 uncultured Chitinophaga sp. | reverse complement strand
AGAAGGTTCCCTGCCTGTCTGTATATGGAAACAAGCGTAAAACCTACAACAAAAACAAAAAAAGCAATACCAATCAGACTGGCTGGTATTCTTGGGACTCCTTTCTTTTCAAAGTAATTGGCGATGGGATAAACCAGGTAACCAAAAAGCACTCCCAGAACAATCGGATACAAAAAATCCTTGGCCTGAATAATGGCATAGAAAAAAAGTATAACCATTAAAAGAACAATCGTAAACTTTACGTACAATGGATTCTTAGTGAGCATTTTTAATTATATAATGGGTAGTTCAACATAAAACACACTTCCTTTGTTCAATTCAGTTTCATAATACACTTTGCCTCCGGCATTCTTAAGAATACTCTCCACAATCGCCAGACCCATGCCCATTCCTCCTGATTTGGTGGTAAAGTTAGGCTGAAAAAGCTTATCCTTAATTTCTTCAGGTATTCCTTTTCCGTTATCCCTGAATCGGATAATTGCTTTGTCATCCCTTCGCTCAAGTCTCACCTGAATTTTACCTGGTTTAGTATCAGGCATTGACTGAATAGCATTTTTCATCAGGTTGATGAATACCCTTGACAATTGCTCCCTGTCGGCATAAACACACAAATCTTCCGCTCCATTCAAATCGACATCGAGATGCAGATTCTCTGTATTTTCGAACAGATTGCAGGTGTCATAGATTATGCCTGCCAGATCGAGCTTTTCGTTTTTTGCTGAGGGCATTTTTGCAAAGTTGGAAAACTCAGTAGCTATGGCAGAAAGATCATCAATTTGCTCTATCAGCATTTTACTCAGGCGATCAAATTGTTCCTCCCATTTCTCATTTTTATCAGCCAGGGATCGCTGAAGATGCTGTATACTCAGCCGCATGGGGGTCAGAGGATTTTTTATTTCGTGAGCAATCTGTTTGGCCATTTCCCTCCATGCTGATTCGCGCTCTGATTTAGCCAGAAGGTCGGCACTTAATGCAAGCTGGTCAACCATCTTATTGTATTCATTCACAAGACTACCGATTTCATCTTTTCCGCGGTATTCAATTTTTTCATTTTTTGAATCCAGGCTGATTCGGGAGAATCTTTCCTGTAAAAGTCTTAATGGAGAAGTTAACTTATTCGAAAGGAAAACCGCTATAGTAAAGCTAAGCAGCGACATCAGCACCATTATATTTATTATGGCTACAACCAGATTGGTAATTTCACTGGTTAACTCATCCTGTCGCGTAAAATAAGGCAGATTCAGATAGGCAAGCAGCTTGTTTTCTGAATTCACAAAAGGCACATAGGCCGACAGGTATTCCAATCCCCCGATATTTTCCTGATGAATATACTCAGAGCGTCGGTGAATCACCATTTCTAGGTACGACTGTGTATTCATTCGTCCCGCAATCAAATTGTTCTCAATTACTTCGGGTCGCGATGTGGCAAGCAGCTGACCCTTTGCGTCGTACATATTGATATCTGTATAGAATACATTTGAAAATTTCTTTAGTAATTCATCCAGATTATAATATTCTGCGTCTGACCAGGTATGTAAATCGTCCTCAAATTCGAGCTTATGAATGAGTTCGACGTATATGGACTGGATTTTCTCCTGTAAAATTTCAACATGTTTATTTTTATACTGCAGAATGCTGAAATAAACAATTCCGGCGCCAATACAGGAAAGCGAGAAAAACAACATTCCGGTTATTGCAGTCTGAATCTTATTTTTAAAATTCCATGGAAGGCTGGTGGTAACCGGACTGATATTGGTTACCATAAGGAACAAAACCATAATGATGAAATAGAAACTAAAAATGTAGGAAAATGAAATCAGAATATCCACCCAATAAACGGAGGGTTTACTCACAACAATTGTATTGGATCCATCGATATTATAAATGAGGTGATCATATTTATCCTTTTTTATATAACTCCAGCTTTCGCTTCCATCGGTATAAATACTGCTGCTTGTATAATAGGTAAAACTACCGGAAAAAGTAATCAGACGTCCCTTATTGTATTTGGCATATGAATAATCACCTGCGCCGGGATGAGGATTATACGTGTCATCGAGGAGAAGCTCCGGATATCCCAAACCCTCTGAAATAAGCCGTGAATTCAGTTCGATAAAAAGCGAAAACTCCCGATCATCCCTTCTGAAAGGAATTGCTGCAAAATAGCTTATCCGGCCGCTAAGGTTATCGAGAAAATAAAATCCGGTATTGGGAACCCTGACACCATCTTCAGCAATCAGCTCATTAAAGAAAAAATAGCAATGATACCATGTATCGTCCGGGGGGCGGACATAAACACTATCTGAAGGCTGACAAAGAGTTATCTGAAATTCATACTTATCCCAAAAACCGTTGAAGTACTTTCGTTGTAAACTGGTGTATATTTTGTTAATCTGTTCAACATCTAAAGTGGGAGAAAAAATCATGTTCTCCAGCTCCTCATCCTTCCTTATTCTAGAATCAATTTCAACAAAAAGAAGTTCTGCAACCGGATCGTGCTCTGCTGACAGATTAACTGCTTTGATTTGCATGTCAGCCCTGTTTTTCTGATTGGTAAATTTCACCACTTCGAAAACGGTGTAAACCGAAAACAACAGAACAAAACTTACAAATGCTGAAAACAGGTAATTCCCGTTTCTGTGGATCCTCATAAAGTAAATCAGGAAACTGAAAAACAAAAAGAAGACAGCCGACTCGGGATTGATGAGGTTGTTTTCCAGAAATATGCTCGTGAACACGAACAGATTGAGCGCAAAAACCAGATATAGTCCTTCTTTTCTTTTCTGAGCATTTTTCAGTATTCCCATGATTTTGTCCATCAGAAGTGCGAGGGTCGCAAAAAGCAGGGCCATTATAAGAAAACCGAAAAACGTATACACCGTTATGTTCAGTACCTTGTACGTTTCGAAAGAAATTGTTGAATCAAGAATCAGGCTTTCAAAAAGAAAAACAGTAAGTGAAAACCATCCAATAATCAGGATAGCGAAAATCAGCAAAAGAATGTAAAGTAAGGGTATGGATTTCCGCAGTAGTGAAAGGTCGATAATAAACTCTTTATAGAAATTATATACAGTAAAAAAGCCAATTATCGATAGAATCAGTAAGTCGCCTAATGATGGAAACCAAACTGAGCGGGCGAATTTCCCCGGGGAAAAAAGCTCAAGACTAAAAATTATATCGGGAAAACGAAAATAATGCAGGAGATAATAAACACCAAAAAGAAGAAAAACTGAAATAAGAAATGCTGTTTTTCTCAGATTCGTATCTGCATTAAAAATGAATCTTCTGAGAAAAAAAAGAAAAAGCACAAAAACTAAAGTATACATCAAAACCGTCAAATCCTTTCTGAGGGGATTTAATTTTCTGGCTATATTGTAATCGAGCGAGAAGAGGAAACTCCCGCTTGCAGCATATATTTCATTCTGACCGTTTTCGGTTTTTTTAGGCTGGATTTCCACTTCAGGGGAGAGTTTAAAATCCTCCTGAAATCCGTTTTTAAGGAACCTGTTTTCATAGGGATATTCCTGCTTGATAAGGATAAGTCCGATTACATGCAGATTTCCGGCTCTGCTTTCCCTTTTGATGTAGAATGAATTAGCAATTCTTACAAGATCCCGAATGGGGAAATTACTACTGATTGCAGGTACTGGTATATTATTATCGCTCCAGAATATAAGTGAATCGTTCCGGTAAACAAAAATGGCTATACCGTTTTTGTACAAATCCTCAAACTTTTTACTTGCTGAAGCTACAAAAACATTTTCACCACTGTTTACTGCCTGGCGGAGAACTTCAGAAATAATTGTATCTGTGTGGGATTGCTTTATCAGAAGTGTTTTCTGGAATGCTGATGTATCTTCCTGTGTATAAAACTTTGCACCCGAGTGTGTCTCCATCCAATAGGAAAGGCCCAGAAAAACTAGCATAAGCGTGAAAAGCCATCGGCCTGTGAGCAATGCCCGGATAAACCTGTTATTTATTATTTGCATAAAGCGTCAATGTAATCAGGTTAATTAAAATCAGCTGTGATGGTAAGGTTCTCCCCTGATGATCGTCATGCTGCGATACAATTGTTCCGCAAAAATTAATCGTACCAGCTGATGTGAAAATGTCATCCTGGAGAGAGCTATTTTATCATTAGCCCTTGTATAAACTTCTTCTGAAAATCCATATGCTCCTCCGACAAGCAAAACAATATCCCTGCCAGAAATCATGTTTTTTTGTATAAATTCAGCAAATTCTTCCGAACTTATCTGTTTTCCCCTTTCATCGAGTAAAACAAGGAATGCAGATTTGTCAATTATTTTAAGAATCTGCTCTCCCTCCTTTTTCCTGATTTCAGTAAAACTCAGATTTTTAACGTTTTTCAGATCAGGAATTGTAATTTCGTCAAAATTAATATAGTGCCGGATCCGATTGTGATAATCGCTGATTCCCTCCTGCAGATGGGCAAATCTTGTTTTTCCAAGCTGAATCAGTGTGATTTTCATAACTTTGACTAATGGATTTTTTGTATCTTGCACCCAATTTAACAAATTCTGGCAGAGCTTTTGCAATAGGCAATACAAACTTAGCTGAAAATTCATGAAATTTTCATGAAATTTTTTAAACAAAAAGTCATTCAAATGAACACTTTATATAAATTACCTGTCTTTATCTTCCTGATTTTGTTAATCGGGATCAGCGGGACTGGAGTTCACGCCCAGCAAGTGCCTGCTAAGCTCGTTCAGGCATTCCAGAACGGCGATGCTGATGCCCTTTCTCCGCATTTTAACGACAGGTTCCAGTTAATCCTGATTGGAGTTGATCATAGGGTAAGTCAGGCCCAGGCAAAGGAAATCATGAGGGATTTCTTCAAAAAGTATCCACCTGTTTCTTTCGAAATAATGTTTAAGGGGGATAAAAAAGATTCCAATTTTGCAGTCGGAAAACTCAAAACCAAAACCGATACGTTCCGGGTTAATCTGTTCTTCAAAAAAGTCGGAGAGGAAAATCTCCTCCATCTTCTTGAAATCGAGAAAGACAATAATGGATTCTTTTGATAAACACCTGAATATTCTCATCGATCTGTGGCTATCCGAAGATATCGGAGACGGAGATCATACAACATTATCAACCATTCCCATTGCAGCAACAGGCAAGGCGAAGCTTCTTGCAAAGCAGGATGGGATCATTGCAGGTGTGCGGATTGCAAAACAGATATTTCAGCGATTTGATCCCCAAATGAAAATTACTGAATTCATTCCCGATGGAAGCACTATAAAGCCAGGCGATATCGTGTTTGAAGTTTCAGGGCATGTCCGGAGCATACTTCAGACTGAAAGGCTCGTGCTTAATGTAATGCAGAGAATGAGTGGAGTTGCAACCCAGACTTTCGGATATGTAAAAAAGATTGAAGGATATCATTCGAAGATTCTCGATACCCGTAAAACTTCACCCAGCATGCGTTTTCTGGAAAAGGAGGCTGTTAAGCTGGGAGGCGGAGTGAATCACAGGTTTGGGCTATATGATATGATCCTGATAAAGGATAACCATATCGATTTTGCCGGAGGAATTGCCAATGCATTACGCTCGGTTCGAAAATACCTCGAAGAGACAAAAAAAGACCTTAAAATTGAAATCGAAGCCCGAAACCTCAGTGATATTCATCAGATTCTGGATTCAGGAGGTGCCGATCGAATCCTTATTGATAATTTCACTCCAGCCCTGACCCGTGAAGCTGTGAAACTTATTAATGGAGCTTGCGAAACAGAATCTTCAGGGGGAATAACTCTCGAAAATATAAGAGAATATGCTGAATGTGGTGTAGATTATATTTCAGTCGGAGCACTTACGCACCAGATCAGAAGTCTGGATTTAAGTCTTAAAGCAGCGTTCTGACTTGTTTTTTCAAAAGCAACAATCAATTTCCACAGCCAATACCTGCTGTCTTTTGATTCAACACACTGAACTTCCTTTGCTATCAATTGTTTATCACAGAAAATTAAATATGTCTTTATCTGAATTGCGAAAAGAATATTCTCTGAAGAAACTCTCTGAAGATGAGGTGAGTGCAGATCCATTTAATCAATTCGCGGTTTGGTTTGATGAAGCCAGAGCAAGTATAACCGGAGAGCCAAATGCAATGATTCTGAGCACTTCCGGTGCCGA
>CAYOLQ010000024.1:31052-37161 GCA_964404825.1 uncultured Chitinophaga sp. | reverse complement strand
ACCATTTCCCTTATTTTTTCTGTATCGCCAAATAGTTGCCCGGACAATCCTTTATCATCATATGCCTTGAGCTTACGAATGACATTGTCGATCATACCGGGAGTAAAAATTCCTGATTTTTCAAAAATCCCTCTTTTTTCATGAAGCGCTTCAGCTGAATCGAAGCAGCTATAAGGAAGATGATTCAGAGAAGAGAGCTTCTCCTTATTCTTAAAAATATCCACTCCCACATACAGTGATTCGGCAACAGCAATGGCATTTTTCATTGATAGTCCGTGAGCTGTTGCTACAACGAGTCCTGCCAGCAGGTTATAAACATCCGCTGAACCATCCGGCACCCTGAATTCAACGGTCTGGGAATTACCAATAGGAATATTTACAGTTGGTTCAGAAGGATTTGCATCTTTTACCATATCTGTTTTGCCAAGCCAGCCCAGTGGCACACGAATTAATACGCTGCGATTACGGTCACCCCAGCAAACATAGGTTGGGGCTTCCTGATTCGGAACAAGTCTGAGATACGAAGTAGGAATTGTATTACCGAAAGCTGTAAGCGCGGGAGCAACATCCAGAATTCCGGCTATCATTTTACGGCTGACATCCGAAAGATTTCCGTTTTCGGTCATAATATTTTTGCCGTCCTTTTCAAGCATCATGTGTATATGCAGACCGCTACCGGCTTTGCCTTCCGTTATTTTTGGTGAAAAACTTATTTCCACTTCATATTGCCATGCCAGCATGCGAAGTATCCATTTTGCAATCACAAGCTGATCCGCAGCATCCTCAACATTTGTAGGAAGAAACTCTATTTCATGTTGCTCAAAGGCTTCTGTTTCTGATGTGAAACTACCAACTTCTCCGTGTGCATACTTAACATTTCCGCCGGCTTTGGTAATCAGGTACATTGCTTCAGTCCGCAGATCCTCCCATTTGGCAAACGGTCCTGAGTTCTGGTACCCTTTCTGGTTCTCGGTAAGAAAAATTGGTTCTTTCGGACTGTTTAGATAATATTCAAGTTCACCCATTGCTTTAAAAGTAAAGCCGGTTTGTCGTTTGAAATCCTCATGAGCCTTACGTAAAATAAATTCAGGGGAGTTTGACAGAGGGACGCCTTCGTTTGTATAAAACGAACAAAGAATATCCAGAGCCGGCCTTTCTGTAAATGGATTTAAAAATGCAGTGCGGTATTTTGGTATAAGGTATAAATCGCTGGAACCTGCGTCGATAAAAGAGAACAAACTGGAACCATCAACTCTCTCTCCAAAAGAAAGGACATCATCGAGATGTTCTTCTCCTTGTATCACGAAATTGAGGGTTTTTAGTTTCCCGTCTTCCGCAACATAACGGAAATTGAGCATTTCAATGTCATTCGAACGGATAAACCTGATAATATCTGCCTTCGTAAATTCAGATGCCTGTTTTTGAAGAAACTTAGCCAACTCGCCGGGAACGGGAATTAATTCCATACTATTTGTTTTTAGAGGGATCAAAGATAACAGACTCAGGTTTCGGAGTGAATGATTTATAACATGAGAGAGGTATGTTATGAAGCCTGTTTGCTGATCCCCCTAAAAAAAGCACAACGGGACGATTAGACAAGAAAGACCATGTCTTAACAAACTTAAACAGAGTAATTGATGAGGGAGTCCAGTTCTTACTGCTGATTTTCCGGAATAAAGAACATGCCAGCCACCTTATTCTGACTGTTGAAGACGAGTTTCATTTTCAGGTTGACTTTTTCAAAATGGCAGAGGACATAAACAATGTCGTAATCCTGAATTTTGCCTTCGGTGATTGCAGTGTACTTTTGGTACGACCCACATTGAGCAATAAGTCCTTCCCATACCTGCTTAAGTTTTTCTGCGGGGAGAGCGTTTTTCATGGTTTCATCGAAGGTCAGCACTATTTTTGTGTATTCTTTCTTTTGAAATTCCGTAATTACCGACTTCGAAATTTCGATTTTTCTGGTATCCTGAGCATTGGTAGCTGCGCCAATGCAAAGGGTAATTAAGATTAGAAGTAAGTTTTTCATAAGTAATTAATATGTAAAACGATATAAGTTTTTAGAATTGTATTCTATTCACTTAGTGCCCATTTGTTTTTCACCTGTAAAATTAGAATTTTTCAGATAAAAACTATCTTCAGCGTAGACAAAAAGGCAACTACCGTTTGAAATCACATCAATAATTTCTTTTGAAAGTATCAGTGGTAATGCAGGGCAGCCCCAGCTCCTGCCCAGCCGGCCGTATTTGGCAATATATTCTTCACTAACGTAATCGGCCCCGTGAATTACAATATCCCTTTCGCGTGCATTATGGTTAATGCCTTGTTCAAGTCCTTCCAGTTTCATGGAATATCCGTTTTCTCCCATATATGTTTCCCCGGTGAGAAAAAACCCAAGGCTGCTCTGAAGGGAACCTGACAGGTTTGAAAACCTGACAGGTCTATATTCACCGCTGTTTTTTCCATGAGCAACATAGGTATGATACAGTAATTTTCTTTTTTCGGTGTCAATAACAAAAAACCTCTTTACCGATGAAGGCTTCGAAAAATCAATAATTGTGAGGAGATTTTTCTTTTTCAGGTTGTCAATTTTAAGGGATCCGCTGACAGCCATATTGAAAACTTCAAATGATAGTTTATCCTGAAGATTACAATCCGTCCAAAGGTTTCGTGAAGTATCATTTTGTTCTTCGTGCAGGCAGTTTACGCCCAGGGAGAAAAAAACCATAATGGCAAAAACACTAATTTTCCATGGTATTTTCATTTCGCTTATCCGGGTTTTGTATGGATGATTTTGCCTATACTTGGTTTTTGCAAATTGGTTCAGATTGTTATGAGACATTTTTAGCCTCTTCGTATTAATCTCCCCCGAACAATATTTTAATATTCAGTTACCTTAAATCCCAATTAACAGAAGTTCTTTTTCCCTTTTTAAGGTTAACCTCCTTTTGCTTTTGACCTGAAACAAGAATGACCCTGGCATCTTCCTTAGAAATAATGATAATTTTTCTGAGCAGCTTTTTTTCCCATTTCATTGAAACTTCAAAACCTCCTCTGGCGCAGAGTCCGTTTACTGAACCGCTTTCCCATGCGTCGGGAAGCGCGGGCAGGAGGATGATTTTGCCATTTCCCGACTGTAAAAGCATCTCTGCAACAGCAGCTGACCCTCCGAAATTGCCATCGATTTGAAAGGGTGGATGAGCATCAAGCAGATTGGGATAAGTGCCTCCCCCTCCTGAATAGCTTGTTCTGATGCTGTCCGGTTCAACATAATGCAAAAGTTCGCGGTACATTTTGTATGCTCGGTTGCCATCCAGAAGCCGTGCCCAGAGGTTTATACGCCAGCCTTTCGACCATCCTGTTGTTTCATCACCTTTAATTTCAAGAGTTTTGCGACACGCAGCTGCCAATCCGGGCGTAGATCCGGGCGTAATGTGATGACCGGGATAAAGCCCAAAAAGGTGTGACTGATGCCGGTGCTTTGGATCTTCATCCTCCCAATCGTAATACCATTCCTGTAAATTGCCATTTTTGCCAATCTGATAAGGATACAATTTGTTCAGTGCTGCCTGAAGCTTTCCTCGAAACTCCATATCTGTTTGTAAAATTTCAGAAGCTTTAATTGTCTGCTCAAAACACTCCCGAATCATTGCCAAATCGGCGGTACCGCCGTACAATGTTGCTCCCCGGTAACCATCAGGACTAATAAACCGGTTTTCGGGTGAGGTGGATGGAGAAGTTATGAGATATCCGTTCTTATCTTCCACAAGCCACTCCAGACAAAAAACAGCGGCCCCCTTCATCAAATCGTAAGCCTCATTCCGGAGAAATTTCAGATCCCCCGAAAACAAGTAATGCTCCCATAAATGTGTTACCATCCATGTTCCGCCCATATTCCAGTTTGCCCATTGGGGATCCCCCTTTCCAAAATCACCAACCGGATTACTCATTGCCCAGATATCGGAATTATGACAAGCCACCCAGCCATTTTTACCGTAAAATGTTTTGGCAGTAATGGCACCGGTTTCGGAAAGATTCCTGATAAATCCTAGCAAGGGCAGGTGCAATTCCGAAAGATTTGTGTTTTCGGCAAGCCAGTAGTTTTCTTCCGCGTTTATGTTCATAGTGTAATTACTGCTCCAGGGCGGGCGAAGGTAAGGATTCCATATTCCCTGAAGGTTGGCAGGCACTCCGGGTGTGCGTGAACTGCTGATCAGGAGGTATCGCCCGAACTGAAAATACAGGATTTCGAGGTTCTTATCCTCCTTCCCTTCGGCATAGCGCTTAAGGCGTTCGTCGGTTGGAAGATTTGGGGCGGTTGTCTCACCAAGTTCCAGATTCACCCGATTAAAAAATCTTTGGTAATCTTTTAAATGAGACTCTTTCAAAGTATTAAAATCCAGTGATATTGCGTGAAAGAGTTTCTCTGAAGCAATTGTCTGGTCGGGCATTCCTTCCGTTACCGGATCCATATCGAATCGGTTAAAACTGGTAGCCAGAGAAATAATAATTGTGGCTTCGGTACCTGATCTCAATCCGATGGACTTTTCCCCCGAAACAATCTTACCATCTTTACTTATAATTTTAACGAGGGAGGAGAATCGTGTTCCTCTGCTTTCATCGAAAATAACCGGATTCGGAGTATCACCCCTGTAATTTGGTTCTGCTCTTACAGGAGCATATCCTTTCAATTTTAACGTGCTGTCAATTACAGTTACAGTATTATTAAGCAGACTTTCCATTCTGATATCAAAATATAACTCAGATGCTTTATTGCTTGTAAGTCTTATTACCATTACCTGATCAGGATATGAGACAAAATATTCCCGCATAAACTTTACACCATTTACCTCATAGCTAACTTTCGAAACTGCTTTGCTTATATCGAGTTCACGGTAATAATTACTTGCCTCCGCTCTATGCTTAAAATCGATAAACATAGTGCCGGCAGGGGCATACGACTCCGAAAATTTCCCCTGCAATTTCTTATTGAGCTGATCGGCAAGACGGTAATCTTCGTTTTTTAATGCTTCGCGGATCGCCGGGAGATGTTTATAGGCTTCGGGATTCATATCAGCATTCACAGGTTCACCGGACCACAAAGTAGCATCATTCAGATAAATTTTATCAGAGTTGAGCCCACCGAATACCGAAGCACCCATTTTGCCATTTCCCAGAACAAGACTTTCCTCGAAATAGCGGGCGGGCTGGTTGTACCAGAGGGTGGTAACGGACTGTCCTGATGTCAGGAGAGTGAGTGACTGGGACAGAAAGAGTAAGGCAAGGGATTTTTTTACCATATATTTATATTTCTACAAAATAGACATTTTGTGCTAACAAACAGTTAATCAATATTATATATAAAGTGTTGTGCGTTTAAAAACCAGATATAGTTTTAAAATTGAATATCAAAACCCGTTAAATCAAATGTACTAATTAATAGCATTATTGTAAAATTCTTTTGATTTGTATTTGGCCGTTAAAAATATTTAACCACAATTCCTTGGGAATTATGGTACTATACATTATAATATTCGAAAAAACTTTTCATACTGAAATTTTTATTGAATATTTGAGAATCAAATAATGGGCTTTTTGCTAAACGGAAAACTTAAAGATCCACATAATGAAGAATATAAATCCCGGCATTTCATTTTCACTTATCCTTATATTGTTTTCAGTAAATGGATTTTCCCAATCCCTTCTGATCAACGAGCACGAATATTTCGAAAAACAAGGCTTAAACGTTATGGTCTTCTTTGATATTTATCCGGAGGGGCACCAGGGAGCTGTTGGCATTATCCAGAACGGAACCCGCGTGGCTACCAACGGCGATTTGCGACTAGAGCCTACACCGGGCCAGTGGCAGCCCATTCCGAAAGTCGGCAAGCGTTCCGTTGACAGGGCAAAAAATGAGATCAGCGTAAACTGCACGTACCCCGATTCAAGCATTAACCGAAAAGGATTTAACCCTGTTTTTTATCCTGATCTTTACTTTACTTACAAAGTCAGGGTAATTGGTGAGGGTAATAAATTCCGCATTCTTGTGGACCTCGATAAACCCCTGCCGGCTGAATGGGAGAAAAAGGTGGGTTTTAATTTTGAG
>CAYOLQ010000024.1:9077-30952 GCA_964404825.1 uncultured Chitinophaga sp. | reverse complement strand
GTTACACCCGGCAAAACTTCAGGGGCTGTTGAATGGCTGGTGGATTGCATGGTTATTGAAAACTTTAAATCAAAACCGGTAGTGCATGTCAGTCAGATCGGGTACCATCCAAAGCAGGAAAAAATTGCAATAATTGAACTCGACAAGAACGATGCGGACATTAAAAAGGTTCGTTTAATGCGGATTTCAGAAGACGGAGGGATGGAGGAGATCCGATCTTCCATACCTTCGGAATGGGGAAAGTTCCTGCGGTTTAACTATTACCAGTTTGATTTCTCGGATATCATAGTTCCGGGAATGTATCTGGTCGACTATGCAGGAAACTCGACCGAACCCTTCAGGATTGCAGACAACATTTATAACAGAAATGTTTGGCAGCCTACTCTTGAGTATTTTCTGCCGGTACAAATGTGTCACATGAGAATCAACGAGGGATACCGCGTATGGCACGGCCTCTGCCACATGGACGATGCGCTGATGGCATCGGTAGATACCAATCATTTCGATGGGTATAGGCAGGGCGCTTCCACACTCACAAATTACAAACCCTACGAGCAGGTTCCGGGTCTTAACCGCGGTGGCTGGCACGATGCCGGCGACTACGACCTGCGTGTGGAATCTCAGGCCGCAGAGGTATGGATTCTTTCGCAGGCGTATGAGCAGTTTAAAACGGAATGGGACCAGACAATGATCGACCAGAACAGGTTGCTTGTTGAGATACACCAGCCCGACGGGAAAAACGATATCCTGCAGCAAACCGAGCACGGAGTAATCACCATTTTAGCGGGCTACCGGAACCTTGGGCGACTATACCGGGGAATTATTGAAAATAACCTGAGACAGTATGTGCACCTCGGGGATGCCGCAACCATGACCGATGGAAGGAAATACAATCCATTATTAAAACCAGATGAAGTCACTGCTAATGAATCGGCAATACACGATGACCGCTGGGTTTTTACCGAAGAAAATCCGGGTCGTGAGCTGGAAGTGGCTAAAGCACTGGCAATTGCGGCTCGTGTTTTAAAGGGATTCAACGATACATTGGCCAATCAGTCGGTTCAGGCAGCAGAAGAATTATATGCCCTTGTCGATCCCGTTAAAAACCCAAGGGCAACCGGATCCAAAATTGCTGCGGCAACCGAACTTCTTATAACCACCGGGAATAAGAAATACCGGGATGATATCCTGAAACTCACCTCCCCCGAAACCCTGAAGAGGAAGGAAACAATTGCGTATGCCGGCAGGGTTCTGAAGCAGATAAATGATAAGAAGTTCACTGCAATGGTTACTGCGGCTGCAATAAATTACAAATCGGAAGTTGATGATTTACAAAAAGAAAATCCATTTGAAGTCCCCTACCGTCCGCAAATCTGGGGAGACGGCTGGAGCATCCAGAGTTTTGGGGTCAACCAGTACTTCCTGAAGAAAAGTTTTCCTGATATTTTCGATTCCAGGTATATGCTGAACGCCTTAAATTTTGTTCTGGGTAACCATCCGGGCGAAAACACCTCCTCTTTTGTTTCAGGTGTTGGCTCGCGTTCGGTGACGCAGGCTTATGGGGTAAATCGTGCAGATCGTTCATTTATTCCCGGGGGAGTGGTTTCGGGTACGGGAATTATCCGACCGGATTTCCCGGAGTTGAAGGAATGGCCTTATTTCTGGCAGCAGACGGAATATGTATTGGGAGGCGGGGCAACGAATTTTATGTTTTTGGTGCTGGCGGCGCAGGATTTATTTAATTCTCATGAATAAGCCAGCCGCTTAGACTGCTCACATGCCAGAATGAGCTTGTTAAGCCGGGATATCCTGGTTTCTTCGCGTTTAGCACTCATTATCCAGTACATGTTTGTTTTTTGGTAAGACTTAGCCTGTGAAGTAAAGAAGTTCCATGCTTTTTCGTTCGACTTGAAGATTTTTTCCAGTTGGTCTGAAAGTCTTTCAGGCTTGTTTTCATAGCTGTAAACCTCAGAATTATTCTCTTTCCTGATGTTATAAAGCTCTAAACCTGCAGGTTTCATCAATCCTTTCCTTTTCAGTTCTTCAACCTTTTTTATGTTCACAGCACTCCAGTTACTATTGGGTCTGCGGGGGGTAAAGCGGTTACAGTAGCTGTCCTTATCGATACTTCTGCGGATTCCGTCGATCCATCCAAAACAGAGTGCCTGATCTACCGCCTCCGGCCAGGTTAAGCTGGGTTTACCAGTGCCTACTTTATAGAATCCGACGATTATTTCCTTTTCCGTTTTATGGTTTTCTTCCAGCCATTTGCGAAAGTCGGATTGATGCGGAAAAAAACTGATTTGCATGGATTGATTGTTTATCTGTGTGACAATATCCAAAAAAAAATGTCCAAAGCATTTTGCCAGAAAGGATTATCGGCAGGTAATCCAAATGGTAGAAAAATAACCGAACACAGGTAAATTTTGCCATTTACCTTAATCCGGTAATCTGTTTTTCAAGAGAGGAAATCTTTGATTCAGCGTCTGCCTTCTTGGCCATTTCCAGCTCAAGAACATGTTTAGGCGCATTCTGTACAAACCTCTGGTTTTCAAGCTTTTTTAGCACCGATTCAAGAAAGCCTTTTGTATATACTAACTCCTTTTCAAGCCGTGTAATTTCTTCTTCGGTATTCAGAAGATTTCCCAGAGGAACATAGAATTCCACATTTTTTACAATAAATGAACCAGCTGTATCCTGCTTTTCCTTTACTGCATGAACAGCAGAAACATTGGCCATTTTTTTGATTATCTCGTTAAAAAATGGATTATAATTACTCTCCGGATCGATATAATCGAGTTCAAGAACCTCTTTCATGGCGATGTTTTTATCGTTCCGGATAGTACGAACTGATCCAATGATTTCCTTTACCTGATCGAACCGGTTAATGAGAGCTTCATCAACGGTTCCCGGTTCAGGCATTTTAGTCATCATGATGCTCTCCCCTGCCTTTCTTTCCTTTATAAGCTGCCAAATCTCTTCTGTTATAAATGGCATGAACGGGTGCAACAAGAGGCTCATTGTCTCGAAAAATCCTATTGTACTTTCGAGAGTCGCTTTATCAACAGGCTTCTGGTATGCAGGTTTAACCATCTCCAGATACCAGGATGAGAACTCGTCCCAGAATAGCTTATAAACAATCATCAGTGCCTCAGACAGGCGGAAACGTTCGTAATGTTCATCGAGTGAGCGCATTGACTCATTTAGTTTCGACTCAAACCAAAGTATTGCGGTTTTTGCCGATTCAGGCTGGGACAGGCTCTCATCTACTTCCCATGATTTCACGAGCCGGAATGCATTCCATATTTTATTACCGAAGTTACGCCCCTGCTCGGTCAGACTTTCATCGAATAAGAGGTCATTTCCCGCCGGTGAACAGAAAAGCATACCTACGCGAACACCATCTGCAGTATATTTTTTTATAAGTTCAATGGGATCGGGTGAATTACCAAGGGATTTCGACATTTTTCTGCGTTGGGTATCACGAACGATACCTGTCAGGTATACATTGCTGAAAGGTTTATCGCCCTGATATTCATAACCTGCCATGACCATACGGGCAACCCAGAAAAAGAGGATTTCAGGGGCAGTAACGAGATCGTTGGTCGGGTAATAGTATTTTACGTCGGCGTTATCCGGCTTATTGATCCCATCGAAAACTGAAATGGGCCAGAGCCATGAAGAAAACCATGTATCAAGAACATCCTCATCCTGCCGAAGTTCGGAAATTTCAAGATCCGGATTTCCGGTTTTAGTGATTGCGAGAACCAGAGCCTCAACCTTATTCATAGCTACCACGAAATCATTGGGTCCATCTCCATAGAAATAAGCGGGAATCCGCTGTCCCCACCATAGCTGACGGGAAATACACCAGTCCTTTACATTCTCCATCCAGTGCCGGTAGGTATTTTTGAATTTTGCCGGATGGAGTTTAATCGCATCATTCATTACATTTTCCAGGGCCGGTTTAGCCAGACCTTTCATGTCGAGGAACCACTGCAAAGAAAGTTTGGGTTCGATAACGGCATCGGTACGTTCAGAATATCCAACTTTATTAATGTAAGCCTCCGTTTTGAGTAAATAGCCCTTTTCTTCAAGGACTTTTACAATTTTCTTACGAACTACAAAGCGATCTTCACCAACAAACCACTGGGCTTTTTCGCTCATTGTACCATCGGGATTGAAGATATCAATCGATTCAAGATTATGTTTTAATCCAAGGGTGTAGTCATTTACATCATGGGCAGGAGTAACCTTAAGTGCGCCTGTTCCGAATTCCATATCAACATACTCATCCCTGATAACAGGAACAGGACGATCAACGAGAGGCACGATAGCATTTTTTCCGTGAAAGCCCATGAAGCGCTCATCATTCGGATTAACACAAACTGCTGTATCACCAAGTATTGTTTCCGGACGAGTAGTAGCTATAACGATAAAATTATCTTCTCCTTTAATAGGATATTTGATATAGTATAGTTTGGAGTTCAGTTCGCGGTATATTACCTCCTCATCCGAAACGGCCGTCAGTGCCTGAGGATCCCAGTTTACCATCCTTACACCGCGGTAGATATATCCCTTTTTATATAAATCGATAAAAACACGGATAACACTTTCGGACATAGGATCATCCATGGTAAATTTGGTGCGTCGCCAGTCGCATGAAGCCCCAAGCTTTTTGAGCTGTTCAAGAATAATTCCTCCGTGCTTGTGTGTCCATTCCCAGGCATGTTCAAGAAATTCCTCCCTGCTCAGACTTGTTTTTTCGATCCCCTGCTCTTTTAGTTTATTTACAACACGTGCTTCTGTTGCTATGGATGCATGATCGGTCCCTGGCACCCAGAGCGCATTTTTTCCCTGCATTCGGGCACGGCGTATCAGCACATCCTGAATGGTATTGTTGAGCATGTGCCCCATGTGAAGAACACCGGTAACATTGGGAGGAGGGATGACAATGGTGTAAGGCTCACGTTCATCAGGATCGGAATTGAAAAATCCATGATCCATCCAGTATTTGTACCATTTGTCCTCTATAAGGGAGGAGTCGTATTTTGAAGGAATTTCCATTTTAATAATTAAGTTTTTGCAATTCTATTTAAAAAAGATTTAAGAAAAAGGATTAAAGATTTTAGATTTTTGAAGTTTTCAAATCGGGCAAAAAAAAATGGAGATTTACATCAACTCATAAATCATAAATTTAACAGTGCCTCCAAGTTCGCCGAAGGCAATTCTTGTTCTTAAATGTTTGAAAATTGATTCCCCAAAAATAGTAATTTAGAGGGGAAAAACAGAAATAAGATAAAAGGTTTCTAATGAACGGGCGGAAATGATAAAGACAAAAGTTTTTGCGAAAGTTTTAATGAGTGGATGAGCATGATAATATTTCGTTTATCCCAGAGATGGATGTATTCAAATCTATTATAAAACAAACTCAAGAAAATTTTCTTTAGAAACCAAAACAGTCGAACTGTTTGAATAGGTATTTAAGAATGCTTTTGGAAACCTGGGGTCCCGTCCTGATTTCCATTTAAATTCGTAAGCAAAAAGTTTCCCTTCCCTTTCTTCAATATAATCAATCTCCTGTTGCTGGCTTGTGCGCCAGAAATAACAATTTGCCCAGATTCCACTATAATGAAGATTCTTCATCCTTTCTGCAATCAGAAAGTTTTCCCATAAGGCACCGGTGTCCTGTCTTAGATTTAATGGATTAAAGTTCGCAACCAGGGCATTTCTAATTCCTGTATCATAAAAATAAATTTTACGACTTGTTGATATTTCTGACCTCAGATTTCTGTTAAAAGGCTGTAGTCTGAAAATAATAAATGCTTTTTCTAGCAAATCAATATAATTGCTAATTGTTTTCTTATCTACTAGTAAAAGCGATGATAACTCATTATACGACACTTCACTTCCCATTTGCAGGGCTAAAGCCTTTAATAATTTTTCAATTAATTCTGGCTTTCTGATTCCCTGGAAAGATAAAAGATCTTTGTAAAGATAACTACCAGCAAGTTGCTTCAGAATTTCCTTTTCTTTACCCGGATTATTAATAATATCAGGGTACATTCCAAAAATCAATCTTGTTTCAAGTTGTTGAAGACTCTTCAAATGTCCCAAATGATTATATATTTCCGACCAGCTAATAGGGAATAACATATACTCCCATTTTCTGCCTGTCAAAGGTTCTGATATTTCACTCGTCAGATCAAATGAGGAAGACCCACTAACGAGGAGTTGCACATCTCTAAATTTATCGATAATAATTTTCAGGGTGAGTCCAATGTTTTTAACCCTTTGAGCTTCATCAATAAAAACAAGTTTACTTTGGCCGATAATCTGTTTTAATTCTTCAGTATTTGCATTCTCCATCTGAACGCGTGTTAACGAATCATCACAGTCAATTAACAGGTAATCACCCGATTGCTTTGCAATTTTCTCAAGCAAAGTAGTTTTTCCTGTCTGCCTTGGCCCAAGTATAATTATTGCTTTACCAGTGTTTAATTTGGAAAGAATCGTGCTTTCAAGAAGTCTGGTAATCATGATTTCAGGGATTATAATCCCCAAATATAGCTATATTCGGGGATTATAATCCCCAAATTAGGAACAATTTTCAATAATCCTGTAATATTATTTAAGAGTATACTAATTATTTTATGCCTTATCTAATAACAAATAACGCATCTGATATTTGAATCAATAGTATTTTGAAGGAGAAAATCGCTAATAAAACTACCCTTTTCATGTTAAGTTCTTTGGTTGAAATTACTTTACTCAGTATACTGAGTAATTTTACTCAATATACTGAGTAAAAATCAAGATGGGTTTCCACAAGTAATGAAATCTTATTTCTCAAAAATAGCTGTTCCGATTATAACGGATCCAAATGCAGCAAATGTGCTTATTTCCTTAGGTTGTGAAATGGATTCCGAATAATCCTTCATTTTTTCATTATTTAGAATTGATAAAAATCTGTTTTACTATATATGTTTCCGGGATCAAAAACAAGATCAATCAGGTACATGGAAGTCCACAAGTTTGAAATAATTACAGAATATTTTATTATAGGGATTGTATGCTCATTATTCCCATCCGAACTCATTGCAATATCCTACCCTCCGCAGAAAAGATTCACTACCAACACTGTTATTTATCATAAATGGTTTACAGATTTTCATCTATATTTACACTGTTTAAAATGAATCAGGATGAAAAGCTATTTCTCACTGTTTATACTCTTTATAATTTTAACCGGAGGTTGCACGAACACTGAAAAAGATACATCAAAAAAGTCCGAGCTTTCAAAAATCGAATTTGAAAGTACCACTTACGATTTCGGTACAATCGCATTCAAAAGCGATGGGGCTTGTGTTTTCAGGTTTAAAAACACATCAAATTTTCCCCTACTGATAAATAAGGTTAGTACCTCCTGTGGCTGCACCAATCCTGATTGGCCGAAAGATCCTATCGAAACCGGAAAATCAGGCGAGATAAAGGTCGCTTACAATACTCAGATTCCCGGGACATTTCATAAAAGCATAACTGTTTTTTGCAACGCCGAAAACTCTCCCGTTAAATTATTCATAAAGGGAGAGGTATTACCCGAAACTATCAAAGAATCATCATCATCATCAAATCAATAAATCATGCCAGGGATATCCAATAAAGGTCAGAAAATGCCGTCTTCACCCATCCGGAAACTCGTTCCGTTTGCTGAAGAAGCTAAACGAAAAGGTCGCAAAGTATACCATCTGAATATTGGACAGCCCGATATCCCGACTCCCCCGGCAGCTCTTGTAGCAGTAAAAAACATGGGCGCAAAGGTTATTGAATACAGTCATTCTGCAGGACACGAAAGCTACAGGAAGAAACTTGCAAATTTCTACCAGGGTATCGGGATCAATGTTGATTATACTGAAATTCTTATTACCACAGGCGGTTCCGAGGCCATAAGCTTTGCGCTGATGGCAACCGCTGACGTTGGTGATGAAATCATTGTGCCGGAGCCATTTTATGCGAACTATTATGGATTTGCCAATGCAGCAGGAGTAAAGGTTGTTCCGGTAAAATCGGATCTCGATCATGATTTTGCCCTTCCCCCGGTAAAAGAAATTGAAAAGCTAATTACATCAAAAACACGGGGGATCCTGATCTGCAGTCCGAATAATCCTACCGGTTACCTCTACTCCCGCGAAGAAATAGAGCAACTCGGGATTATTGCAAAAAAACACGATTTGTACCTGTATTCCGATGAGGCATACAGGGAATTCTGTTACGACGGACTTCAGCATTTCTCAGCAATGAACCTGTCAGGTTTAGAGCAAAACGTGATACTTATTGATTCTGTATCCAAACGATACAGTGCCTGCGGGGTAAGAATCGGTGCACTGGTATCGAAAAACAAAGAGGTTATTGCAACTGCTTTGAAATTTGCTCAGGCACGATTGAGTCCTCCCTCTTTCGGACAGGTCCTTGGAGAAGCAGCGATTGATACGCCTGCATCCTATTTTGCTGAAGTTTATGATGAATATATCGGCCGGAGAAACTTTCTGGTGAATGCACTGAATAAAATGGAAGGGGTAAAATGTCCGATGCCAAAAGGCGCTTTCTACACCATAGCCCGATTGCCGGTTGATGATGCCGACAAGTTTGCACAATGGTTACTCAGTGATTTCGAATATAATAACCAGACGGTCATGGTTGCACCTGCATCAGGGTTTTATTCGAATCCTGAATCGGGTAAACATGAGGTTAGGATTGCGTATGTGCTCAAGACAGAGGATCTGAAAAAGGCGATGGAGTGCCTTGAAGAAGCACTGAGAGTTTATCCCGGCAGACAAATTTAAAATAAGCCCCTACTCTACAACCAATTTCATCGTCTCTGTCTGTTGATTTCCGGAAAACTTTATCAGGTAAACGCCTTTATCCAGAAATGACCTGTCAATCTGAACAGGTTTTCCGTTACTAAGTTGCCCCGAATAAACAACTTTGCCGGAAATGGAATAAATGGAAACTTCAGCAGGTTCTGATATCTTGTGACTCGTAATATTGAGCATACCGCTTTGAAAAGGATTCGGATAAACCGAAAAACCTGAACTGTAGTTAGCATTGCTAATGCCCACAGGAAACGCTCTGCTTAACTGGATGTAATTAAGATTGCAGCCTTCAATTAAAATATTAAATTTCATTTCCTGAATTCCTTTATTCAGAGGGATCCCTTTCTTTGTAAATGTTTTCCACGTTTGCCATCCACCTGTTGCGGCAAGGCTTATATCTCCACTTGATATGTTGCCATTGCTGAAGGTGACATTTATTTTGGAAGCCGTATTAACAGCAGCCCTAACACTCAGGTCGTAATACATGGTAGAATCAACATCTACAGTATAGCTGAGCCACTCGCCCGGAGATGTCCATCCAACATTGAAGCCGCCTTCCCCACAGATTTCAATATCCACTCCTTCCGCTGTACGGTATTGATTCCCCTCATTGTTTGCAGAAGCGTCGTGGTAAGCAAAACCTTCTCCTCCTTTATCGAAATTCTCTAATTGCAAAATCCCCGGAATTTTAATGGGTGTGCCTGAAAACGGCCCTTTTTCTTCAACCACAACTACAACGCAAGAGGCCTGTAATCCCAGATCTTTGGTTTTTGCAGTGATAGTGACGCTTCCGGGGGAAACTGCTGTTACAAGACCGTTCTCATCTACAATTGCTCTGGCCTCATTCCCTGAACTCCAGCCCACGAGAGTGTCTGTGGTATTTGTAATTCTCGCTTTCAGCTGAAATACAGCATCTATTTGAAGATTTATACTTGATTTGCTGAGTCTGATTTTTGGTTTTGGATCGGGAACCGAATCCGGTTGGGCTATTTTCCATAGTCCATAGCAACTGCTCCCGCACCAGGCATACCGGGTCTCTGGATTTACCCTGATTACAGTAGTTTCCCTGCCTGAAGACATGCCAAACTGCGAATTGTTATGCTTCGGATCTATCGTAAGGGGTATCCATGTTTCTCCTCCATCAACCGATCGGATTACACCAACATCGTTGCTGTAAATATCACGAGATCCACCTGAATACACAATTTCAGGGTTCGAGGGATCAACTGCAACCGTGCTAAAACGTCTGACATTGTATTTATCGGCAGGAGTACTATTGCTTATGTTTATTATGGAACTATCCTCCACATATACCTTCCACAGGCCTCCCGTGTAACAGGCTGCATATACAGCTTTATTCAGATGGTCGTATGCAAGATCCACAATACCGGCAGGGATAACAGCCACTACATCCCAGTTAGCTCCTTTATCTATTGATCTGACAACAGACGTATTGTTAAAAACTCCATATAAATCATTATTCCCGGAGGGATCTGATGTAATTACCCCGTCGCAACCAGTCATTTTTATCCAGTTGATACCTTTATCGGTACTTCTCAGGTCGCCTGCAAACAAAATATTTCGATCATGAGGCACCCCATAACAGAAAGGTAACCCCAATGAAGTACCTTTGATCTGATAATTCAGTCCACCGTTAAAAGTAATCCGCAGTTCAGGGGTAGGATCATTCCAACCATCAGATACTCTGCCAAACCACGTAAGTGAATCGACAATATATCCCCCGTGAATATCTCCTCCCCAGCCGTTTCCCGACATGTTAAGATACTTAAAAGTATACCCGCTATCCACCGAAACTGAAGCATCATAATCCTGTGATGCAAGGAAAAACAGGTCGGGATTGTCGAGGTTAAAGCTCATTCCTTTAGACATGATAGCTGAAGCTCCGTTATTTGCCCATTTCAGGGATGCGCCACCGTTAACAGACTTTGTTATAAAGTCGCCACCCACAGTAAACAGAGTATCCCTGCTTACCGGGTGCCATGAGGGATACATCATCCTTCCATAATTGGATGGAAGAAAATTAAGACTATTGTCGTTGCTGGTTTTCGTCCAGTTTGCTCCCCCGTTATGACTGAAAAGATAATAGGTATTCCATGGATCACCCGGGTTAGAGTGCTGGGTAATCATAAATTGTTCATTCACCGGGCTTACGCGAAGGTAATTTGCATAAGAAGTAAATCCTGTTGCGGTTTTGGCAACAAAGGAAACTCCGGTATCTGTAGAAGTATATAATTTGTTGGCGGTGCAGAGGTATAGTAAAGAGGGATCTTTCTGAAACACGTCAAATCCCCTGACACTTCCCGTAAATGTTTTTGTAAAATTAAGGCCCTGATCGACGCTTTTAAAAACCCCGGAGCTGTTGGCAACGAACAAATAACCCCTTTCAGGAATTACTTTAACAATTGAATTTCCATAAGAACCAGAATTAGGAATGATTTTCCAAGTATTTCCGCCATCCACTGACTTGTAAAGACCTGCGGCAAGTGTGCCTGAACCACCTTCTGAGCCTGCGGTCCATGCGATGCGCGAATAATATACGATCATGCTATATCCTTTTACTGCATCAAAGCTGGTTGGGTCGTAGGCAATTTGTTCCCTCATATCACGGTAACCACAGGCATTATCGGGGAGTACCTGTTTCCACGATCTGGCTGTATCGGTTGTGAGATAAAGGCCATGGTAATTACTCCATGCAGCTTTTTGTGAGTTGGAGCCAACAGAAATGGCCCGTGCCGGGTTATTCGGGTCGATGAAAAGTCCGCAGGTGCCGCGGGGAGTGTAACCGTTATTTGCCGGTTCCCAGAGCTGGCCTCCGTTTGTGCTTCGCCATACGCCACCGACATCGCTTCCATGCATCATTACATTGCCATCCTTGTTATCAATCGCAAGAGCCTGAGGCCACTGACCTCCTTCACCTCCTATAAAGCCGGCATCGCATTGGGCTTTGCTGGCCAGAGGGGCGTATTCCCACGTCTGGGCGGTAATTGAGAGACAGATAAATGCAAAAAGGGAGACAAAAACACTTCTCATATTTAATTTATTTTTGTTTATAAATATATTGATTTAAAGAATACTATTCTCCTTTATGTGAGGGAATGGTTCCACTTTAACAGCAATGACATATTCTTGTCAAATTCATCTTTTATGGGTGATGGCCAGCCGTCGTCGAAAGATACATTCATTTGAAAAGGAATTTGTGCCATAACAATCGATCTGCTAAAGGCAATAAGGATCCGGATGATTTTTGCTCTCATTTGAAAATATTTTGGCTATTCACTATGCTTTTTAATCGATTACCATCACAACCAATGTTATTCAAAAGCGCCAACACCTGGATTGGTTACAATACTTACCGGATTTCCCCAATAATCCCGCCCTCCGTTTTTGTAAATAATTTTCCCTTTTACTTTAAGATGAGAATCGCTCAATCGGAATGAACTTATGGCATTGATGGTTTCAGGTTTTAGCTTTTCCCATGTGTCAGGGCCGGGAAATACAAGTACAGGATCTACAATAAGTGCCGTTGAATCAAGTCGAACTTTTGGTTGTGACATCCCATTCTGAGCATGATAAGTATTCCAGTAGAGGTTATTGCTGAATGAGGCTCCTGTAAATTCGCCTCCAATGAATTCCTTGCTTTGTTCGGTAAGGAGGAACAGGTTATTGTCGAACACAAAATTTTCATAATGGCCGTGTAAAAAGTTTACTCCAAATCCAAATTTATTGACTATGGTATTGTTGTAGGCATGGAAATCTTTCATCGGTATAGCAACCGGATCGCACCACATAAGAATACCACATTGTCCGTTCTTAATGCCATCGTGAAAACTTATGTTGTACCTCACCTTGTTGTTATACCATTCTTTAGCGTCAGCATATTGAAAAATGCCGTATCCCGGACCTTCGTTAAAGGCAGATAAGTTATATTGCATAACAGAATTGGTAATTCCTCCGTCGAAATCGAAACCTCCGCCATCATGTCCTTCGGGAGAAGTAGCGTTATGATGGGAATAGCAGTTCTGAATTGTTATGCTGTCACATTCATAGGCCCAGATACCCACAGGTCCGTTTCCTTTGCGTGGCATATCCCAGCCGTTTTTCATGGCCTCGCAATACTCAATCAGTCCATTGGTAACTCCACCAATCAATATCCCGTTTCCACTGTGATTATCGGTAATCACCGGACAACCAGGGTTGTTTTCGGCGACAGAATAGCCAATGTACACATTGCGAATCGGTTTATCTTTTGAATCGTCTTTTCCGTTTTCGTCAGAGGTGACATGAATACCACAAAACCCATTATCGTGAGCATAAGCATGAGTAATGCGAATATCGGATCCTCTATTAATCCGGATTCCTGAAAAAAGGTACCCACTGGCTTCCACGCTGTCGATGGTCAGGTTAGTAGTCGAAATAAAATCGAAGCCATTGTTTCTATTGCCATTTAACCTTCCTGAGCCTTTACAAATCAGATTCTTAAATACGATAAAATTTGAATTTTTAAAGGTAATGGCAGCTGAATCATCTGAGAGGATGGATGCCCTGCCCTGGCCATAGGATGAAATCACAAAAGGTTTTTCGGGAGTTCCCGCGATGGAATCAAACACTAAAGAGCCTGAAAATTCCTGTCCGCCTTTTAATAGCAATTGATCGCCAGCTATATATTTACGCGAAGCTGCCGGGGCGAGGGTTTTCCATGCCGAACTCATCTTTGTTCCTGAGTTGGAATCGTTACCATTGGTTGGGTCGATATAATAGGTATTCTTTCTTTCACAGCCATAAAAACAGAAGAGTAGAGGGATTACCAATAGTAGAATCAACTTTCCGGTATTCATTTTATTTAGTTTTAAGGTTTAATTATTGGTTATGGGTACTATTTGGCAACTGAACATCAAACCCAATTTCAAGATTGAAATCGGATAACGCCCATATACCAGAATAATTGATACAGTAAATCAGAACAAATGCGTTAAGAAATACTTGTCTTTTCATTGAAAAAATAAAAAACAATTTAAGAAACAATTACTAATTTAGTCCCAAACAATCAAACTAATGAAAAAAAGAATAGTCTTTATTACAGCTTGCCTGTTTGTTGCTTCATGTGCAAATGAAGAGATTAAAGTCGCTTGTATTGGTGACAGCATCACCGAAGGGGCCGGAATTTACTGGCAAAGCAAAAACAGCTATCCTGTTCAGCTCGACAGCATTCTCGGAGAAGGATACCGCGTTCTGAATGCCGGACGGAGTGGAGCGACCCTGTTAAAACGTTCAAACCTTCCTTATTGGATCTGCAATGAGTTTTCAAATGTATTTGCTTTTGAACCGGATGTTATTGTAATAAAACTGGGTACGAACGATTCAAAGCCATTTAACTGGAATGAAGAGAATTACGTAAGGGATTTACAGTTGATGGTCGACACGTTGAACTCCATTCAAACGCAGCCTGAGATTTTCCTTTGCCTACCGGCACCAGCTTTTAATCATGCCTGGGGAATCAATGACTCTGTGATTCGCAGCGGAGTTATCCCTTCCATTGAAAAAATTGCAAAAGTAAATAATCTACAGATTATTGATTTATACAAGCCTTTATTGGACCATGTAGAATTTTTTCCTGACAGTATTCATCCGAATGAAGCGGGAGCCGTTTCAATTGCGGAATTAATTGCCAGAGGAATTAAAAAATAAACTAACGGTACTTATCTTTAATCATCTCATAAATCTCTCTGCACTTTTTCTTATTCAGTTTCAGATTTTCAGCAACTTTTTCGATATCTGTATATTTTGGATCTCCCTGACCGGCGATTGTTGTGGTATGAAATCCATTAAATCCTTTGGAAGGTAAAAGATCATAAGCTGGTGACAGTATCCATTCACCATTCTTAAGTAAAAAGGAAAAATTCTTCGCATGATCGTCCCTGTTCTTTATTATGAAATTAAAAACCATCTGACGAAAAAGTTTATATACCTCTTCAATATTACCAGTAAGTTTAAAACAAGCTGTCAACAAGCTCTGATAATCGAGTGAGGGAATCCTATAGTCTGCATGAAGCAATCCAGCTGCGCTTATCATATGGAATTTCTCTGTGTCTTCCCGGTCAAATCTTTTTACTCCAAAATACTTCCCTTCAAACAAGCGTGTTTCAGGCATATTTATACCACACTCCTTGGCAAGAAGAGAGTGTTCGTATTCAATTTGACCGATATTCATCGGGTCAGTGGACGACCTGAATTTTATGATCCATTCTTCACCTGAGATTGTAAGGAGAACTTTTGGTCTCGCTCCGCCTGAGGAGCCTCCATAATGAAAAAGAGTTTCCAGTGATTCACCCGTATCATTCTGATGAAGTATCTTCTCTGCCTCCATAGCAAGATAATTCAAATCAGGAATCCCATCAACAGTTTGAAATCTGCTATCCGGAATATATTCCAGAGCTCCCATACCAGAAGATCCTGCAAGACTTAAACGATCCAAAACCGATAGCTCTGAAGGATTGATATTGTTAGATGTTAAATACCGATCCAGTAAAAGGTTTCCCCATCCATCAGGTAATGAATCGTTAAATACACCAAAGTTTCCGGCAAAAGGATCTCGTCTGGCAATAAAAACCCCTGGTTGAACTGGCAGATAGAATGGTGAAATGGATTGCCCATTTTTAATGTATTCAGGGTCATACTCAAAAGCACAAAGTTTTTCCGGAGTAAGAGCAATTCTTCCAACCAATTTTCCTTTTAGGAATACACTAATAACTTTTAAATTAGAAAACATTCCGCCTCCCTCTTTTGGTGTGACTTGCCTTTTCCTTGAGTAAAAGATCATCAATACTCTGATATCTTTTCCCTTTAAAAAGCAATGAAAACTCCTGTGTTGCATCCAAAGTAAGTGCAAGCAGAACCAGACTTTTTAAAGATATTTCACCTGTTTGTTCAAATCGCTTCAGACTACCTAAGCTTACTCCCGATTTATTCGCCAAGGCAAGCTGACTAAGATTTAATTCCAACCTGTTCATTTTTACCCTTTTTGCAATATTTCTCATAATTGCATCCGGATTAAATTCATCAATAACAATATTATTAATAGATATCATATTAGCTCTTAATTGTGTAATTACTTCTTTATGGCTAATCCATTAACCGTTAAAGTGTAAATATAGATTAAAAAAAGCACATGACAATTAGTTTAAGCAAGTTAGTGTAAATGAAAAAAGCCACAGACTCACTCTATTTGTGAAGCTGTGGCAATTTCTTTGCTGGATGCATCATAAATCTATCTACTCAATCTCAAAAACCTTCCCGATAATTTCTATAGATTTTACCTCTGTGTTTATATCCGGAACCGCCCCTCCCACAGCAATATCAAAAACTCCCGGCGCCACAACCTGCAGCGCATCGGCAGTTGTAACGGAGAAATCTTCGGGTTTCAAGGTAAAAGTTACTGTTTTCTTTTCTCCCTGTTTCAGGTAAACTCTTTTGAAGCCTTTTAATGATGTTATCGGAACTATTGTGGTGGCTGTTTTATTTGAAACATAGACTTGTACAACCTCTTCACCGTCACGTTTTCCGGTATTTTTAATTTCAATACTAAGCTCAACCGGGGACTGTGTATCGGAGGTTCTATCAATTACCAGATTGCTATATTCAAAGGTGGTATAACTCAATCCATATCCGAATGGATAGAGCAGTGTGCCATGGAAATAGCGGTATGTTCGGCCCTGCATGTCGTAGTTGGAAAAAGCAGGAATATCCCTCTCCGATTTATAAAATGTTACCGGGAGTCGTCCGGAAGGATTGAAATCACCAAACAGCAGTCGGGTTAATGCAGTGCCAGTGGTTTCTCCGGGGTAGAATGCCTGAACGATTGCCGGGAGGTTTTCATCCTCCCAATTAAGGGCCATGGCGCTTCCGCTGAAATTGACGTAAACAACGGGTTTGCCGGTTTTATGAAGTGCTTTGAGCAGATCCTCCTGCACCCCCGGTAAATTAATATGGGTTCGGTCGCCATGGGAAAAACCATCGATTTCAAGCGGCATTTCTTCGCCTTCAAGATTGGCTGTTATCCCTCCGCAGAATATTACAACATCCGCTTTTCTTGCCGCATCAAGAGCTTCCTGCTGAAAATCCCGTGAAATATCAATCCACGAAAGGCTTGCAGAAGGTTCTAGACTATTATTATAAGGATTTGAGGCTACACGCAGCTCGGCTATAATCTCATATTTTTTACCTTTTTCGAGAGCAATGCCTGCTTCGCTGACCTGCTTTTTGTCGATTCTAAGCCTTACATTTCCGCCAAACTGGAAAGTGCCGGATTTTTTCGGAATCAAAACACCCACCCAGCGAACTGAAAACTCTTCTTCAATAAGGTTATTAATGGGGGATCGGACCCAATAAAAATCAATTTTCGGATCAATCCTTATCAGCTTTGGTTCACCTTCCCATTTTGCATTGGTAAAATACTCTGCTTTCAAGCCATTTACCAGTTTGCCATTTTCAGTATGAAATAAATTCTCAGATGAAACAATGTCAAAGTCGGTATAAACACCCGGTACAATCGGGCAGCCGGGAGTGTAAATTACATTCTGCGCTCCAAGCCTTTCGCGTAGTGCCAACAACGGAGTAACAGGACGAATCGGTATTCCATTATAGTTTCCTATGAGTATCGCGTGGTTGTTGGCATTGGGACCAATAAGCGCTACTTTCTTTACATTTTTCAGGGGGAGGATTCCGCTGTTTTTTAGGAGAACGAGGGATTTTTCAGCTGCTTCGAGGGATAATCTGAGATGATCCTCAGATCCCACTACAGAAAATGGAATTTTAGTGTACTCCACCTGTTCCTCAGGATCGAACATGCCAAGCATGAATCTTGCCTTAAATAATCTTTTAACCGAAACATTGATATCACTCTCATTGACAATTCCGGCACTGATAGCCGAATCGAGGTTGGGTTTCAGAAATTGCTGATTCTGTTCGCAATTCAGATCGGTTCCTGATGATAACGACCAACCCCATGCCTGTGCTGAAGTTTTCACAACATGATGGGCGTTTGGTGTATAGAAATCAGAAATTGCACCACAGTCTGAAACCACATAACCATTAAACCCATACTTCTCACGAAGAATTGAGCTAAGCAAAATATCACTCCCGCAGCACGGCTTATCCCTGAAACGATTATAGGCACACATTACCGACTGCACGTTGGCATCCCTGATGGTCATTTTAAATGCCGGGAGGTATGTGTCGTACAGATCGCGATCGTTTACAAAAATATTATCGGTATGGCGCGAAAATTCAGGCCCGCTATGAACAGCATAGTGCTTTGAAGTTGCAATTGTTTTCAGGTATTTTGGGTTGTTTCCCTGTAGTCCGTTTATAAAATTAACGGCCATACTACCTGTCAGGTATGGATCTTCACCGTAGGTTTCCTGTCCCCTTCCCCATCTTGGATCCCTGAAAATATTGATATTGGGAGTCCAGAAAGTGAGACCGGTATAAATACTTCGTATTCCGTTATCGGCAAAATACTTATGTTTTGCCCTTGCTTCATCACTTACGACTGTACCTACCCGCAGCATAAGATCCTGGTCGAATGTGGCCGCAAGTCCTATTGCCTGTGGAAAAACGGTAGCCTTTCCTGCGCGGGCAACACCATGAAGACATTCGTTCCACCAGTTATACGCAGGAATTCCCAGTCGATCAATGGCCGGCGCATCATTAAATAACTGACCCGTCTTTTCTTCAAGAGTCATCCGGGATACGAGGTCGTTTACACGCTCGTCGATTGATAGTTGGGTGTTAAGGTATGGTGGTTGAATTTTTTCCTGGCTATAAAGATTCAGGGTTAAGACCAGGAAAAATATTCCTGCGAGAAGTGTGGAAGTTTTCATTATTTTGAAATATGAGGTTGGATTTTTTATTGTGACTGTAATAAGGTAAATGTCAAACTTTTAAAAAGATCTTCTTTCTGTAAAAAAAGAATAGGATAATCCAACCCACTGCCACGTATCCGATTGCAGCAAGCAGGTGCGACCATTTTTCCGAAAAGAGTGCAATTATTCCTCCAAAAAGAAAATCTGCCGTATAGCCAAGGTTAAATATCCGTACGGTCAGGTAGATGGTAATGGAATTCATCCCGATGACTGTGAAAAAGAATGTCCATCTATTAATTTTCCAAACATCTATCACAAGGTAAAAAACAGCAAAAAGTATTAAGCTTATTCCACCTGCAAAACAGGCAAAGGAACTGGTCCAGAGGTTTTTGTTTATCGGGAATGTCAATCCCCAAACCTTTCCGATTATTATAAGGGCAGTACCTCCCAGAATCATATAAAAGGCTTTACGGTTCAGGTTGTTTTTCAGATAATCAGATTTTACAAACTGACCCGTCAGCATTCCCAAAAGGGCTGTTGCAATTGCCGGAAACGTGCTCAGGAGACCCTCTGGATCATGAATTTTAAGGTAAAGTGTGCCGGGCATAAAAAGACGGTCGACCAGGCCGGTGAGGCTTCCTTCCATCGAATAGGGATCGGTAGCTCCCAAATCATGGGCAGGAAAGAACATCAGCAGGAACCAATATACCAAAAGGATTCCTGAAACCCAGAGGATCCTGATCCAGGTTCCTGAATTAATAAAAATCAGGGCTGCAAACATCCAGGCCAGACCAATATGACCCAATACACTTCCATAACGCATATTGGCAAAATCGAAATTTACTGCATTATTATAGATAATTCCCAATACAACCAGAATTAATCCTCTTTTAAAAATGTGCCAGTACAAGGCTTTTCGTTGTCCTGCACCAGGGTAGTTCTTTGCCATCGAAAAGGGGAAGGAGATCCCCGCAATAAAAAGGAAAAGAGGAAAGATCATATCGAAGAAAACAAAACCATGCCATGGCACATGGTCCATTTGGGTTGCCCACCATTCTAAAACAGGCCATCCTGTTAAGGTTGCGAGAGCTATGAAAATTTCTGCACCGCCCATAATCCAGAACATATCGAAACCCCGCAATGCATCGAGGGACTGCAGCCGTTTTGATTCGGCATGAATTTGCTGTTTCATTTAATAAATCGTTTTTGAATGATTGATTCCGGCATTATCCATCCTTTTGAACTGTGATTCCATACGTCTGAGAAAATCATCATAATTTTTGTTTTCAGGTCTTGCCCAGAGTACTTCAGCCATTGCATTAAACCGCGGAAAAATCATGTAGAATGAATGTTCCGGGGTAGGAATATATTCTGCCCACAGATTCGCCTGTCCACCTAAAATATGCTTCGCTTCTTCAGATGTCAGACTCTCGGGAACCGGATTGAACTGGTAAACTTTACTTACCGGAAGATAGCCGCCGATTGCAAGAGGTTCGGTTTCTTTCGGACCCTGGTAGTAATCAAAATAACAGAATTCAGTTGGACTCATTACCACATCGTGACCTGATTTGGCTGCAGCAATACCTCCCTCGAAACCTCTCCACGACATAACCGTTGCGCGCGGTGCAAGCCCACCTTCAAGAATTTCATCCCATCCCATAAGATTTCTGTCTTTCGAACTCAGGAACTTCTCAATTCTTTTTACGAAATAGCTCTGTAACTCCAGTTCGTCTTTTAAACCTTCAGTTTTTATTCTGGACTGGCATTTTGGACATTTTTCCCAGTTAGTTTTCGTTGCCTCATCTCCCCCGATATGAATATATTTTGATGGGAAAAGTTCGATAACTTCTGAAAGAACTCCTTCAAGAAAAGTAAATACCTCTTCATTACCGGCACAATAGATCTCGGTAACCGGCCAAACACCACCGGGTAGAACTGTCATCTTTTTCCCGGAACATGAATACTGAGGATAGGCTGCAAAAACACATGATACGTGAGCAGGCATCTCTATTTCGGGGATCACTTCGATATTAAGCTTAGCAGCATAATTTACAACATCCCGGATTTCATCCTGGGTATAGAAGCCTCCGTAAGTAGCTTCTTCACCGGGTTTTTGCGGGGGGCGTTCGTTCCAGTGAAGATGCTCACGATCAACACGCCATGCTGATGTTGAAGTTAATTCCGGATACTTCTTAATTTCAATTCTCCATCCCTGGTCATCAACCAGATGCCAGTGAAAACGATTTATTTTCAGTGCGGCTATCTGATCCAGAACATTTTTGATATGCGATACCGGGAAAAAATGACGGGAACAATCCAGCATAATTCCCCTCCATCCGAATTGTGGCTGATCTTTTATTTCTACAACGGGGATAGTCCATTGAACATTGCTGACTACAATACTACTCTCTATTTCAACCGGGAGTAATTGACGGAGAGTCTGTACCCCGTAAAATAATCCTTCAGGAGACGATGCCGAAATTGTAACAGTTTTAGTACCAACAGTAAGCAAATATCCTTCTTTCACATTTTCCATTGAGGGAAGATTTTCGTCAAGAGTGAGGATAATTGCATTCTTTTTGCCCTTTTCAGAAATTTTAATATCCAGACCGGTACTTTTTCTTATAAAACCTGACAGGTACTCTGCAGTTTTTACAGCTTCACCGCTCGCTACAATAACAGTTTTTTCGTTTAATATGAAATTACCTTTTCCATAAATAATAGTGTCGGGCACGGGTATTACAGATATTTCAGTATTAATTAAAGGTTTTGAGCAGGATACCAGTAACATAAAGCACATAATCATAGTTAGTGTTTTCATATTTCAATTTTTAAGTTATTCAATTCCTGATGTGAGTTTACAAACAATTCAGGGTTGCAATCCCATCGCCCTGACATATCTGTCGCTGATTTTACAGTTTTCAAATTTACAGTTCTCGAGAAACTGCAACATGGTATTTCTAGCCAATTCCTGATTGGGTCGGGCCTTTCGGATTTCGTCGTAAGTTGTTCTGGGAGCTTCTGTAAAATCCTGAACTAAACTCCAGTTTTCAGGTTTAATTATGCCCGTCATTGAGCTCTGGAAGTGTCGGGAATGGCTTGTATCTGCAGCTGTTTCAGT
>CAYOLQ010000024.1:0-8977 GCA_964404825.1 uncultured Chitinophaga sp. | reverse complement strand
ACCGTGAAATTGCCGTTCCACTGAGCACCTGCGAGCAAAACAATGTGGTTTTTGTCCACCTCACGGATAGCCGCAACAGTTTCCATGTACAGTGGCTCCAGAGCTGCATTCAGGAGAGGCATATCATCTCCGAAATATGGGGCCAGAGGCTCATTCAGTAAATCGTATCCCAGAATAACAGGTTCATCTCTGTAATGATCTGCAATCCGTTTCCAGATATCTAAAAAAAGTGCCCGGCTTTCATCGCTTACAAATAGCCAGGGGTAACCAAAACTATCGTCGATGTTATCGCCGGTCTGACCCCCGGGAGCATCATGCATGTCGAGAATAAGGTATATTTCGGATTCGCGGCACCATTCCACAAGACTATCCAGACGCTGAAATCCATCCTGATTCAGGGATAATCCCATGTAATCTTCATCAGTAAAAAGTTTGTAATGAAAAGGGATCCGTATGGTATTTGCTCCGGTTTTAGCAATATACCTTATGTCTTCGCGGGTTACATAATTGTCTTTAAACTGCTTCCAGAACTGGTTGGTAAAATCGGGGCCTACCATTTGCCGGAAAGCCTGATCAATCAGATGTGCGGAGCTAGTTTTTCTGAAGCCAAACATATAACCTTCAGGATTCAGCCAGTTACCGAGATTAATTCCCCGTATAAAAAAATTTTCACCATCAGGAGCAAGAAGGTCGGGACCGTTTATCGTAATAAACTTAGGATTTTCGGAGCTTACTGCTTTGTCTGTTTCCTTACATCCATTTAAATAAAATGAAAACAAGATAAAAAGCAGAATGAATAATTTGTTTTTCATAAGCCGGTTTTTCTAAAAGGTTTAATATTCAGATTATAGATGTAGACTTTTGGCATTACGCGATAGGCGTTTAGCACGGAAATAGCTGTACACCCTACACCGCTTGATGCATAATCAAAGTTAAAGGTAATGCCCTCAATTTCATTAAGCTGATAGGGATATCTGGCCCGCGTCATATTATCGGTGTTGTAGGGATGTGCGTTGAAATTAAATAATTCGTTTCCGGTAAATTCAATCCCGAATCCATCGGCTGAAAAAAGGCTTACCCGGCGGTTATCTGTCCGAAGTCCATAATCCTGAGGAATCAGGTAATTCTCTTTCATTTCCTGCACAGTGCTTTTGTATATTCCGATCTTTGCCCCTGTTTTCCTGTCGGGATAATTCTCCATGGGTCCCCGGCCATACCATAAAACCTGATTCAGTTCTTCATTCAGGTTCCATTGAAGCCCGATACGAGGTAACCATGCAGGCATAAGTCCCTGAGGAGTAACGCAATGATGTAAACTAATTTCACCGTTTCCGCTAATAGCGTAAGTATAACGGTTTTCAAATGCAGTGACATAGCTGTTGCCTTCAGCATGTTCTTCCACCTCAACAATTACAGTATTTCTATCGCTTTTAGTAACTGTAATTTTATCCTGAAAATAAACTAATCTGTCAAGTCCGATAGAACGCCAGTTATTTGCAGGATCTTCTCCCATACCCGGTTTTCTGTAGGTTAAATCAGAACGCCAAAGTGCCCACTGGTCAAGATCATTGGCAAGGGGAGCACGCCAGACGTTCAATTTAGGTCCTTCGTTAATAAGTTGTTTTCCGGAATATATCATGGATTTCAGTCGTCCTGTTTTCTTGTCGAACAGGTATTCAAAGTCTTTACCCATCACAACAATTACATCAATACTCTCCCTGAAACTGACATCAGGAAATACTTCAGAAGGTTTAATGTCCTCCGTTTTCCTCCAGGGTAATTCAAGCTGATCCCATGCAATTTCAAATCCTTCAGGGGCCCATGTAGTGGCTTTTTTCAGATAAAAACTAAGTTGCACGCGGTATTCTTTACCTGTTTGAAGTTCAGGTTTGAAAAAGGGGATTTTTACTATTTTTTTTGTAAGGGGATCGATATCTACCGAAAGATCACCCTGCTGAATTATATCACCATCACACCAAAGTTGGTAGCTGGTTTTTAGTTCATTGAGATTGGTAAAATGGAAACGATTCCATATTTCCACTGTACCTTCTTCCTGATTTTTCCAACTTACACTCACCGGCTGCGCCGATTTTTTTACCTGCCACATTTCAGGTTGCGGAGTACGATCGGGCCAGATGAGTCCATAGGTGCGGCCTCCGATCCCCATACTATAAAAAGTACCGGCATTCTGAACCTCGTCGAAATCGAGCCATAGTTGCGCTTCTTTCCGGAGGGAGGGTGGAGGATTGAGGAGTTGATCAACCGGCACAGCCTTATTAAAAATTGCCAGTTGATCGAAACGGGCATTGCTGGTTCTGCCAGCATATTCCTGACCTTCAATTTCGGCATTGCGTCCGATATTTACAGGGAATGGCTTATTTGTGATACTTCCGGTAAAGGTCTTAAGACCTGACAGGTTCCCATCCACATAAATGGAAAGTACTTTCCCGTCGTATATGCCGGCAATATGATGCCAGTTGTTTACCCAGTTTTCAGGAACCGGAGCGGTTACGGAATTACGTTTTGAATCCGTAACATAGAAAACAAGTGAGTCCTTGTAGTTCTGGCAAAGTCCGAACTGGTAGCTTCCTTTAGTTACAAAAGTGCCGTCAGTATTCCATTTCCGTGGATATACCCATAATGAAACGGTTAGCTGGGTTCCCGTAATATCGAGGGATGGATCCCGGTAAACATCCACCCACTGGTCGTGTCCACTTAGTTCTACGGCATTACCAAATTTTCCGGGAACCAGTTTGCCACGGCCTTTAATAGCAGTATTGATGTGATTTCCGGATTTGTCGGTAAGCAAAAGTATATTTTCCGTTATTCCCGGACTTACGTAATCCCATAGCGCGCCTCCGATGCATCGTGGATATTTGTAAATGATATCCCAGTATTCGTCGAGGCCTCCTCCCCCGTTACCCTGAACCGAAATATACTCATCCATAAACGATGGCCGTGGGTCCTGACTCTCAGGAACCTGCGCTATACGTGTTTTAAGCTCATAAGGTGTGGGATAACGAGGGCCGATGATATCCTCACAGGGGACTTCGTTTTTCCATGCGACGTCATCGGTATTCCCGCCATACATGAAAATGCGCGTCGGGTCAAGTCTTTTTCCTTCTTTGATCACCTCACAGATATTGTTACCAAAACCACTTTCATTTCCAGCACTCCAGAAGATTACTGACGGGTGGTTTCTGTCGCGAAGCACCATTCCGCGGACTCTGTCGACGTAAGCATCTCGCCATTCCGGAAGTTCAGAGATATATTCTGTTGCGTGGGATTCATCACCGGTTTCATCGACGACATAAATGCCCATCTCATCGGCCAGATTCAGGTATTCAACGGTTGGCGGATAATGCGAGGTGCGGACGCAGTTGATATTAAACTGTTTCATCAGTTTGAAATCCTTAAGAATGGTCTCACGGTCCATTGAATGTCCAAGCTCAGGATGCTGCATATGACTGTTTACCCCATTAAGTTTAACAGGTGCTCCGTTTACATACAGTGCCTGATTTTTAACTTCAACTTCTTTGAATCCGATACGGTTTGAAAGGACTTCGGTAACTCTTCCATCAGAATCCAGTATTTCCAGGGTGAGGGAGTATAAATTTGGTTTTTCGTCTGACCACCTGTCAGGTCTTAAGACCTGACAGGTCTTATATAAGGTCCGCGTTTTTTCCGCCTCAACTGAAACCAATTCCGAAACATTATCCTTTACAACAACATTACCGCTCTTATCAAACAAATTCATGCGTACAGAATAACCATTCTTATCAGTTTTGGAATAATTAGATATTTCCACTGAAATGTTCAAACTTGCATCAAGGTAATCAGTATCAAAATCAGTGCTTACAAAATAATCCCGTATATGAACCTCAGGTGTGGCTAAAAGGTAAATATCCCTGAAAATACCCGACAAACGCCAGAAATCCTGATCCTCAAGATATGTTCCGGCCGAATACTTATAAACATTTACTGCAATGAGATTCTTACCTGCCTTTAAATACTTTGTAATATTGTACTCCGCCGGTTCATTGGCTCCCTGATTATAACCTACTTCCCTACCATTCACCCAAACAAACGATGCCGATGTCGTTCCCTCCATGTGAAGGAAAACTTCTTTTCCCTTCCATGCGGAAGGAAGAGTAAATTCTTTGCGGTAGGAACCTACAGGATTATAATCCCGGGGGATAAAAGGTGGATTGGATATGAAAGGTTGTGAAATGTTCCTGAAAACCGGATCCCCGTATCCCTGCATCTCCCAGTTCCCTGGCACAGAAAGATTGTCCCATTTGGAGTCGTTGAAAGAAGCAGAGAAGAAATCAGGAGGAGACTGCTCAGGATTTTCCGACCATTTAAATTTCCAGTTACCATTCAGAGACAAAAATCCTGTGGACTTATTCCAGTCATTCTCAATCGCATCCCGAACCGATGCAAAAGGTACCAATGGAACATGACCCACTTCCTGATTCTCAGCGAATTTACCCGGATCTTCAATGAACCTGTAAATGTTTTCCAGGTAGCCTTGTTGCTGACTATTAGCCAAATTAAAAACCAGAAGCATAATGCTTGTCAGAAAAAGTGCTTTCCTCATATTTGTAATTATTAAGATCAAAATATTTTAGAAAAAAAATGCCAATATGATCAAATTGAAATCAGGTAAAAAGTAACATGTAAATTTGCAGTAACCGCTAATTGCCTTTAGTTTATCTTTCTTATCCTGAATAGTCTGGAGCCATGAGATTCAACATCAGCATTAAATTCTTCGGTAAATTTTCCAATATCCTTTTTGGCCCAAAGGTCACGAACAAGGCTCTCTCCTTCCAGTCCTATTTCTGTCCAAAGTAGCTTAATATTTTCCGGCTTTCCGTCATTGATATTAAATATTGCAACATATTTATCGGGGGATCCGTTAATATCAGCTGTCCAGATAACAATACCTCCCTCATTCCGTACTTCATGATTGTTTGTGCTGTTCTGATTTACGGAAATTACTTCTTCATTTGTAATAATATTATTTGTAACCGGGTCATTTTCGGGTAAGTAACCGCCTAGCATCAGAGGTGACCTGAAAATTGAATACAATGAAAACAGAGTGTATTTTTCGGTATCGGTAAAGCGGGAATATTCGTCTGTAACCTCAGCAATGGTGCTGCCAAGCTGGGATGCAATCCATGCGTCGCCTCCGGTTTTACGGAGCTTCCCGATTGGCAGCATATCGGCATCAGGCCAGCGACCATGGGCATGAATTGAATCCCACTGATTGCATAATCCAAACTGGCGCTTCAGTAATTTCCAATCATCCCAGAAATCGCCCGAAATACGCCACATATGCGCATTCTTCGATACATGTTCAAACTGGGTAACAGGAGTTGGTCCGGGTGACAGGCTAAACACAATCGGGGTCTTTGAGTTAATAATTGCCTTATGAACTGCTTCAATTTCAGCCAAATGATATGGTTTTGACATATCATCAACTTTTACGAAATCGAGTCCCCATTCGGCAAAAAGCTCAAAAACTGAATTGTAATATTCCTGAGCTCCGGGCACTTCCATATTAACTCCTTTCATTATAGCCGACCATTCGCAGGTGTCCTGAAGGTCAGCGATTTCTGAAGCAAAATACTGCGTCCCTTTGATGGAAGTGTTATTAGCAATAGCATTCCAGGGAATCCCGCGCATAAGATGAACCCCAAATTTCAAACCTTTGGAATGAATGTAGTCGGCAAGGGCTTTAAAACCGACTCCTCCTTTTGCAGAAGGGTACTTGAGGGTATCGGGATTAAGCCTGCCATATTCATCGAGATTCTGTTCCGGGTTAATCTTTTGCGACTCAGCAGTAATAAGTTCTTTGGGGTGATACCAGCCTGCATCAATAACAACATACTCCCAGCCGTATTGCTTCAGACTGGCAGCCATATAATCAGCAACAGCTTTGATGTGTTCCTCGTTTGCATCCAGACCAAGACAATCCCAGCTATTCCAGCCCATGGGTGGAGTTATTGCAAGAGAATCGTAGTTTACAGTCTGTTTTAGTGATGTTTCCGGTGTTTTTGAAGTGCATGCGGGAGTAAGCAGAAGCACACATAAAATGAGACTCAGGCAGGTTTTCATAAAATAAATTCGTTTCAGTAAAACTTGAAGAGGTTAAAATAATTATAATCCGGGTAATAGGCAACAGTTATTTTGGAATTGGGGAGATCATCCCTACTCATACAATAAATATTTCTCCCTAACTTCCCTGTAAGAATTTATACCCTCTACCCATTTAATCGTTATTTCATCAATCCCCATACCTGCCTGAATATCCCTGCGCAACTGGTCTGTGCCGGCAAGTTTATCAAAGTAGGGTTTGAAGAAATTTTCTTTGTCTGGTGAGGATTCATAAGCTTCGAAAAGCCAGTCCAGCCTGAGTTCATTCCATTCTCCTCCGGGTGGACTATAGTGCCTTAGATCGATTCCCCTGCAAACCTGATTCTCAAATTTGGGATGCACAGAGGCACCAATACGACTTACTGGTGTAAATTCAAAATTGCCTGCTTCATACCCCGGATATCCAAATACCTGAAATGGAAAATCAGTCCCTCTTCCCTCACTGACCATAGTTCCTTCAAAAAATGCCAAAGATGGATATAATCGGATTGACTGATAATTTGGCAAATTTGGTGATGGTGGCACCGGGGGAGCATATCCGGTATCATGGATGTAGTTTCTGCATGAAATCCATTTTAAATTGCACTGCAAGCTATCCTTAAGCCACTTTTCTCCATTGATCATCCTGGCATACTCCGCAACCGTCATGCCATGCACCACAGGAACAGGATGCATACCCACAAACGATTCGAAGGCTTTTTCAAGTATGGGCCCGTCGATGTAATTTCCATTGGGATTGGGTCTGTCGAGGACCAGCAATTCTTTTCCATTCTCAGCACAGGATTCCATCAGGTAGTGCATCGAAGAAATGAAAGTATAAAACCTTACTCCCACATCCTGAATATCAAATACCACAATATCGATATCCTGAAGTTGCGCAGGGGTAGGTTTTTTATTTTTTCCATAAAGCGAAATTATTGGCAAACCGGTAACTCCGTCTTTCCCATCGGCTATTAGTGCGCCATCGGCTTCATTTCCCCTGAATCCGTGCTCAGCAGAGAAAATTGATGTTACATTAACCCCGAGTGAAACCAAAGTATCCACAAGATGACGATTTCCAACAATGCTGGTTTGATTCGCCATAACAGCGACCCTTTTCCCTTTTAACATTGAAAGGTATGTCTCAGTTTGTTCTGCTCCACACTGAATAGCTTGCTTAACTACCGGAGTCTGTGAACAGGCAGGAATCGAAATTATCAATAAAGCAAAATAGAATAATCGGATCATAGTTTTATATTTATTCAATCCCTTCAAATCCCATATAAATATCCAAAGTAAAAAGGTTCGTACTTTAAGACACGAATTTATTACTTTTGCACATCGATTAAAACCAAAATTCTTGAATACTGAATATTTTATTGCAAAAAGATTAAACAGCAGGAAGGAAACCAGCAAACGTTTTCCGGGAACCATCATGGGCATTGCTGTATCCGGCATTGCAATAGGTTTGGCGGTTATGCTGGTGGCAATTTCGATTGTGACCGGTTTTAAGGAGGAAATAAGTAATAAAGTCATAGGTTTTGGTTCGCATATTCAGATATTGAATTATGATTCAAACCTGTCTTTTGAAACCAGTCCAATTGATGACAATCCCGAATTCCTCCCCCGGATAAAAGAAACAGAAGGAGTAAAGCATATTCAGGTATTTGGACTGAAAGCCGGGATTGTAAAAACCCAGAATGATATACAGGGACTTGTTTTAAAGGGAGTCGGAAAGGATTACGACTGGAGCTTTTTCGACGAGTCCATGCTCGAAGGCAATTCTTTCCGTACGAATACAGATACGGTTTCCAACAATATTGTTATTTCTTCATTTCTGGCAAAAAAGCTGAAACTCAAATCGGGTGACAGTTTCCAGATGTGGTTTATTCAGGACACCCCACGTTTCAGGAAGTTTTCGGTTTCAGGGATTTATGAAACCAGCCTTCAGGAATTTGATAAAACTTTTGCATTGGTTGATATCCGGCACATTCAAAGACTCTCAGGATGGGAGTCTAACCAGGTTAGCGGACTGGAAATGATGGTATCCGATTTTAAATATCTGAATAGCGTTACTGAAGAAGTTAATGAAATTGTTTCCTCTACATTTTTTGAAGACGGTTCACGACTAAAAGTTTTGAATATTGTTGAAAAATATCCGCAGATTTTCGACTGGCTAAACCTCCAGGATGTAAATGTTATGATTATTATAATTCTGATGCTTACAGTTGCAGGAATTAACATGATTTCCGGTTTGCTTATAATTATACTCGACCGTACCAATATGATTGGAATTCTGAAAGCACTGGGAGCAACAAATCTGAGCATCCGGAGAATCTTTCTTTACCAATCCTCCTATCTGATCCTTAAAGGTCTCTTCTGGGGAAACCTGATAGGAATAAGTCTTTGTTTTATTCAGCTGAAATTCGGAATCATCAGGCTTGATCCAACTTCATATTATCTCACGAAAGTGCCTGTTAATATTGATTTCATGAATATTTTTCTGCTGAATGCCGGAACAGTGGCAGCAATCCTGGCATTTCTGATTCTGCCTTCCATGCTCATAAGCAGGATATCACCTGCAGAGTCAATACGTTTTAAATAATGACATTCGAAGAGAAAATATCTCTTATAACTATCGGGTTAAAGAATCCTTTACCCGGCGAAAAACAACAACTTCTTATGGCTCCTGAGTTTCGGGGACTTCCGGATTTACCTCCTCCACTTAAAAAAGCGGCAGTGATGATTTGTATAATTCCGGGTGAAAAGGATTTACAGACGATATTCATAAAAAGAAATGAATACGATGGTCCGCATAGCGGTCAGATTAGTTTTCCCG
>CAYOLQ010000023.1:17102-43417 GCA_964404825.1 uncultured Chitinophaga sp. | reverse complement strand
AAATGCTGAATTATTACGAAAAAAATGGCAGTAAAATAATTAATTTGAATGACTTATTAGATTCTAAATGAAAATGCCATCAGCGTACAATCGGGATAAAAAATTGCCGGGACAGTAAGTTATTCAATGGTTGTAGCGCGCTCCGATTTTTTTGTAACTGGATAAGAAATCGCCCGCAATCGGCAACTTTTCATACTGCCAGGCGTTGGCGGAAAATAACAACTAACCAAATAAGTAAATGCAAAAAAAGCGATTCGCAGGTGTCTTTCCTATTCCTCTCTCAAGGCGGGTAAACAAAACTGTTGGCCTATCCCAAGAAACCCAAACAACAAACTGACAAGATTGAAAACAATATTTAGTTCCAATGTGCCGGTCGAATGCTATATTATAAAAGGCAGACTTGAGACAGAAGGAATTCCGTGTTTCATTTTCGATGAGCATACAATTTCTGTACACCCATTCAGAGCTGTTGCTATTGGTGGAGTAAAACTTAAAGTCCCGGATGACAAGATTAAACAGTCTCAAAATATCATCAAACTGATTGCTAAGAATACTTTAATTGATGAAATTGGGGAATACCAGATTTCTGAGATATTTGAAAATGAGATTAAAAGACAGAATGAAATCCTGACACTTAAAAGTAAAATCCGGATTGACGCGAACTTATTACTGGAGAAATTCGATTATACCTCAGAATATATTGAGCAATCTGAATTTGACCAAATCATAAACCAAGAAAGAAAGTTTTTAAATCTGTCAAAAAAGAAATTCAAATTTTCATGGAAGCAATTCTTTTATGAACTTTTCGATTTTGAAGGGAATGTATTTAAATATCTAAGATCAAAACCTGTTGATTATCACATTGAAAAAGAACTTGTTGAGAATTATATAAAGCCGGAAGAGTCAAAAAATATTTGTCAATGCCCGGACTGTAATTCTGAGAATGTTGCATTTGGATACGCTATTGATTATAAATGGGATTATACATATTTGATAATTTCTATACTGCTGACAATTCCATTATTTTTGATTAGAAAGAAGTATCATTGTTTTGATTGTGGATTTAATTTTAAATAGCATAAAACGACTGCTGCCAGAATGGTCTTAATTGGAATGAACCATGGTATTGTTTACATATTAAATGTATAACTTACCTTATATTTCTAGTACGAACAATTAATAATCTTTAAATGAAAAAATTATTGATTTTGTTTCTGACAGGTTTATTTCCAATTATTTCATTTGGACAAATAGCAGATTTTAATTTTACGTTTGATGATCCCTCGGATTGGATGTATTTATCAATTGATACTATTTCAGATGAAAATAATATCTGGGAAGTTGGTCCGTCTCAAAAAACATTTTTCACATCTGTAATGAGTCAGCCCAATGTAATTGTTACATCCTCAAAAGACCCATATCCAATTAATGACACATCCTCTTTTATAATTACATATATAGCCCATGGACATGGTTTTTCTCGTGATGGAGTTGCAGGCTTGTATGGCTGGTATTGCATAAATTCAGATACTTTGAACGATTTTGGAAAAATTGAATTCTCTCCGGATAAAGGTGAAACCTGGGTTGATATTTTAAAAGATTCGGTATTAATTGATACTTTAAGAAATAAATACTGGCCTGATTATAATTCTTTTCATCTGAAATTAACAGGTAATTCGGACGGTTGGACTTATTTCTCAATTGATTTGGAATTGCTTGGATTCTTCTATAATATTCATGATGGTGATTCTTTATTGTATCGGTTTTCTTTTATCAGTGATAACATCCAAACCAATAAGGATGGATTGATGTTTGATAATCTAAGTTTCTATGACGTTGGTGAAAGTATTAAGTACAATCAAAATAGAAATTCATTAATATCTTACCCTAATCCGGTTTCAGAATTCCTTACTATTAAAAAAATTGTCCCCAATGGCATTCCAACAATTCAGATATTTGACTCTAAGGGAAAGCTTATTTATAGCCAGAAGAAATTAATTGATGAACCTGTTAATATCAGAGATCTAAATAATGGTATTTATTTTCTAAGGTATTCTGACTCTAAAAACGTTTATACCGGAAGTTTTGTGGTAAATCATTAATCTTCTTCTACCCTGATTACGGGTAGGTTAAAGCCTTAGCCGTCATTGTAAATAAATTAGTAATGGAAATAAGCGACCGCAAAATTAAAGTTCATAAATCACTTCACGACCTGTTCGGAAGAGAAACAACAAGGCTTGACCTGATTGTTATTTTACTCGGTGCAATCGCTTTGACAATCGCTACTCAAATACTATGTCTGGATACTGAGTTATCGCTAACTAAGAAAATCGTCCTTGCATTTCTTACCCTGGACATAGGCGGAGGAGTTATTGCTAATTTTACTGAGGGGACAAACAATTACTATTCGGAAAATATAAAAAGGAGATACTTGTTTGTACTGCTTCATATTCTGCAGCCTCTGATTTTGATGTGGATTTTTCCGGAAAACATAATAGTTATTTCGGCTATCACATTCTATACTTTGATAAGCTCTTTGATTGTAACCACCATTAAAGAAAAAACTACTCAAAGAATAATAGCAGCCACATTTTTAGTAATCGGTATTTTATTGACATACTTATTTCAGTTTTCAGATCAAGCACTTCAACTGATTATTATGATGTATTTAATAAAATTGATTTTGGCGTTTTCGGTAAACTGGACAAATTCATAATGGCGAGCCAATAAAACCTTTTAGAAAAACTTGGATCGAAAGCATGTTTTACGTATATTTGCGTACTAATTAATACGTATATGAACAGCAAGTTGACTCTGTCAATTGACAGGGAGGTTATTACTAAAGCTAAGAGATACGCGAAAAACTCAGGAAGAAGTCTTTCTGGTCTGATAGAAAATTATTTGAAGCACATTACGTCTGCAGATAGTGATAATTTTACTATCAGCCCTAAGGTTAAAGCACTTTTAGGTGCTTTCAAAGCTCCTGTTGATTTTGATTATAAAACCGAATTATCAAAAGCAATTTCTGAGAAACACATTAAATAATGCAAAAAATCTTTGTTGATACCGACGTGATTATTGATTTCTTAATTGATAGAAAACCATTCTCAGACCAAGCCGCAATTATTCTTTCCCTTTCCGAATATAAGAATATTCAGGTTTGTGTTTCGGCTTTGACGTTTGCAAATTGTTATTATATTTTAAGAAAGTTTTCCTCTCATTCAAAAGTTATTTCAAAATTAAGTCAGCTTGCAGAAATAGTTGAAATTATTGATGTAACGAAGAAGGTAATACTTGATTCTTTAAAGTCTGATTTTAAAGACTTTGAAGATTCAATTCAAAATGAATCCGCAAAAAAAGAAACTCATATTAAAGTTTTAATTACCAGGAATACTAAAGATTTCCAAAATAGTAATCTTTCAATACTTTCACCGGAATTATTCCTCAAATCTTTGCTAAAATAATGAGGCGACTTATTTATATGGATGCAATAAACCAGGAGTAACTCAGAACTTACCTGCCAGAGTATTAAAATTTGCTGCCCTTCCTGTTTGAATAGAATAGTTATAGCTATTTCCGTTTTCCTAATTTTTTTTTTTACATTTGATATAAAGGATATTTTTTCGGGCTTTATATACCCAGATGGGTGGATAGGGATGATGGGCAGGCCTAAAAGAATCTTGGCGACTTATAAAAAATGAGATAATTCTCTACTAAGAAACTATATAATTATTAAAAATAATAGCTATGAAAAACAAGTTTTGGTTCATCCAATTATTTTTGATTTTATTATTAACCATTGCTACCAGTTGTAAAAAGGATGAAGTCGTAATTAAGTATCCATCTGGTTCGATATTATTTAATCAAAATCTAACTTATGGACAAATGATAGATCAGGATGGAAACTCCTACAAAACAATAGAAATTGGACCGCAAACATGGATGGCTGAAAACCTGCGAACAACCAAATACCGAAACGGTTTTCCGATAGCCAATATAACCGAAAATCAACCATGGATTACAGCAACAATTGGGGCTTATTGCAAATATGACTTAATCAAAAACATTGATACCATTGATCTTTATGGCAAATTATACAATTGGTTTGCCATATCTGACAGTCGTAATATTGCTCCTGAGGGCTGGCACGTTCCAACGGATAATGAATTTAATGATTTAATCACTTTTCTCGGGGGTAGTGACATGGCAGGGGGTAAAATGAAAGAATCTGGAATTTTGAATTGGCTCGCCCCAAATAACGATGCATCCAATTCAAGCGGCTTCACTGCATTGCCTTCTGGCAGTCGAGGCGACTGGGACGGATCATTTAACTTTATAGGTGAAAATAGCTTCTTTTGGAGCAATACCCAATATGACTCATATACAGCATGGTGTTATAGTTTAAGTTTTAACGACGCTAATTTTAAGGGCAGTTATGGTTGGAATAAGCATTCAGGGGCATCAGTAAGGTTAGTTAAAGATTAGTTTTTTTACGAAAAGTTCAAAAACAACAATTTCTGAAACTCATCTCCTGTTGTTTTGCTTAATTTAAACTAGTCATTTAACAAATTTGATTATAGTAAAGTAAAGCTAACACTTCAATTAGATTATTGACAAATGAAATTATAATAGATTTGCTTTGAATATCAAAGTTTCATTAAACAAATTTAAATTTAATAGAAATAGAATAATTCTATCATAAAGGGTAGAAATATAAGATTGGTACTGATACTATAATGATTAATGTCGGCACTGGGCCTATTGCCATACCTTAGTTGTAACCATGCGAAACTAAACAAGCTTCTCAAACTAGTTAAATAAACGAACCGAAAAATATCTTTAAAAGACAAAAAATGAACTGGATTATTTTAATTATTGCAGGACTATTTGAAGTGGCATTTGCATTCTGCCTTGGGAATGCAAGAGAAACCGCAGGAAACGAAGCATATTTGGAAATTTTAAAGAAATTCGAGATCGAATAGGATGATCGGTATTTATTTAAATGGATAAATAAGAAATGATTGGTATTAATAATTTTAAATGAAAGTCCATAAAAATCATAGCCGCATAGCGACGCCCTATTTGCAGAACTATATACCCCAGCTTACATTTCCCAGATTTCTCGCGGCTTCACTGGTGGTGGTTTTTCATTACGGAAGCAGTACGTTTCCTTTTAATACCGGACTTATCAGTAAATTTGTTGCACAGGGATCAATAGCCGTCAGCTTTTTCTTTTTTTTATCGGGATTGGTTCTTACAATTAATTATTTCAGGGATCCGGGTTTTACATTTGGATCTTTTTTCAGAAAGCGCGTTGCACGCATTTATCCCATTTATGTATTTGCTTTCCTGATCACATTGTTTCTGGCTATGCTAATAAAGGGCGCATATCCAAGAGGTACCAGCATTTTGCTTCAGCTTTTTTCCCTCCATGCATGGAGTCCTGGGATATGTCTGGAAATTAATTATCCCGGATGGTCAATTTCTGTGGAGATGTTTTTCTATGCAGTATTTCCGGTTTTGATATTTTTCTTCAGAAAGAAAAATCTGTTGTTTATTACAATTTTTACAGGGTTGGTTTGGTTACTCAGCATTTTGCAGAATTACTATTTAGTAAAATTAATTGAAGATCCCGATATAATTGCTACCGGAGAATTTATCCTGTATTTTCCGCTCTGGCACCTGAATACCTTTCTTTTCGGGATGCTGTCAGGCATTCTGATTTTGCATTACAAACAAAAAATTATACATAATCAGTTTTTGCCTGTATGCCTTTTTCTCATGGGATCTGTTGCCTTCACCATTATTCTTGTTACCGACAGTCCCATCCGGCCATATATTCACAATGGCTTGCTTTCTCCGCTTTATTTGATGATTGCAGTGGGTCTGGCGCTTGATTCTTCCTGGATAGCCCGCCTGATAGGAAGACGAGAGCTGGTGTACCTTGGAGATATAAGCTACAGCATCTATATTCTCCAGTTTCCGGTTTATCTCTTGTTTATATGGATACTCAGGCTCGAAGACGTGAACGGTGTATATTTTTACGCTTACTTCACGGTTTTACTGTTAGTATCGGCAGCAACATACAAATTAATCGAACAGAAGTTCAGGAAACTTCTGATATCAGTCCGGAATAAGTCGTGAAATACCTGTTTAATCGATTTTTACTTTCACCACAATTTTACGGACCAGTTCGTTTACATGATTTTTTACCTGAGGCATATGTGCATCTTCAGGAAAAAATATGAAGAAATTTTCAGGTGTTGCAGTTAGCATTGTCTTCTCCTTTACTGTAAAAAAATCCAGATCCTTAACAGCATCATATTCCTGAAGTATATAATCCTTTGCTGTAATTGGCGCAATTCCTATTAATTCATTTCCAGCAGAAACATATTGAATATCAATGTATTTTTTATGTGCTTCAAATTTGGCGTCCTCTATGTTTTTTGTAGTGTATTCGCTTACCATCACAAATAAACTGTCTCCCTCCAAATCGTATCGTTTCAGTTCCAGTTTGGAAAGTTCGGTTTCACTCAGAAACCGGAAAGCCTTTTCCCATCTTTGCGGATTCTTTGAATAAACTTTCGAAAACAATTCTTTATTAATTGATTCGTCAGGTTTAACCGACCATCCATGCAGCCATTCTCCTGCAGTGAACCAGGTTTCCATATTATCGGTATTTTTTAGAGGGATCGGCTTTTTCCATGCAGGCAGACAATAGCACAACACTAGTCAGAAGTAAGATTTTTACAGTATTTCTCTTTTTCCTGGAGTTGGTCTATCAGGATTTCACTTTAATAATCTGTACCCTGTCAGGACCAACCGATACATAGGTAACCGGCACTTCCAGCTCCTTTTCGAGGAAGGCAATATATTTTTTCAGAGCATCCGGAAACTCATTCTGATTTCTGATTCCTGTTAAATCTGTTTTCCAGCCGGGAAGATCGGAATAAACCGGTTCGGTGGAATCGTCGATTTCATATGGAAAATCGCTGTATGTCGAATCTCCTGATTTGTACGCTGTTGCCACCCTGATTGTATCGAATGTATCCAGTACATCAGCTTTTGTCATGATTAGTTGAGTTACACCATTCAGCATGATGCTGTATTTAAGGGCAACAAGGTCAATCCATCCGCAACGCCGGGGTCTGCCGGTGGTAGATCCGAATTCATGACCAATATTTCTGAGGCTTTCACCGGTCTCATCGAACAATTCGGTAGGGAAAGGGCCGCTTCCGACACGTGTACAATATGCCTTAAAAACGCCCATTACCTCACCAATACTGGAAGGCGGAGCGCCCAGACCTGTGCAGACACCTGCACAAATTGTATTTGAAGATGTTACAAAAGGGTAGGAGCCAAAATCTATGTCGAGCATTGTACCTTGCGCACCTTCTGCCAGAATTCTTTTTCCTTCCTTCAGGTACTTGTGAACAACATGCTCACTGTCGATAAACTTAAATTTTTTCAGGGTATCTATGCCTTCGAACCAGTCGGCTTCCGCTTCTTCGATATTGTATTCGAAATCGTAAATTTTTAGAAGGTTTTTGTGTTTATCCTTCAGCGCAGTGTATTTTTCCCTGAATCTGGTTTCAATATCGCCAACGCGCAGGCCGTTTCGTCCGGTTTTGTCCATATAAGTCGGACCAATACCTTTTAGGGTTGAGCCGATTTTTCCTTGTCCTTTTGCTTTTTCAGAGGCTGCATCAAGAATCCGGTGAGAAGGAAGGATAAGATGTGCTTTTCGTGAAATTACGAGGTTACGCGTAATATCAACTCCCATCTGGGCGAGTTTATCGACCTCTTTTTTGAATATCACAGGGTCCAGCACAACACCATTACCGATGATATTCAGCGTGTTCTCCCTGAAAATTCCTGAGGGAATATTATGCAGCACATGTTTGATATTATTGAATTCCAGAGTATGTCCGGCATTCGGACCTCCCTGAAATCTGGCAATTACATCGTAAACCGGTGACAATACATCTACAATTTTCCCTTTACCTTCGTCGCCCCACTGGAGCCCTAAAATTACATCTATCTTCAAGTTATTGATATTTAACGATTTAAAACTAAATACTTTGGTGTTTAGGCAAGTTTAAAGGTAAAAAAAAATCCCTCACTGCCGAGGGATTTAACAAAGTTTCTTAAAAAATTGAGCTTATTTCTGAACGTCTTTATTGTCGCGGCTTCTGCCGTATATATAAAGTGAATGATGTGAAGGTTCGAAGTTATTAAGCTCGCTTGCGGTTCTGATAATCTCTTCAATTCGCGGATCACAAAACTCGATTACCTTACCCGTATCCAGATCAATCAGATGATCGTGCTGCATGCAACGGTATGCTTTTTCGAATTGAGCAATATTTTTACCAAACTGATGCTTAATAACCAGACTGCAATCGAGTAAAAGCTCAATAGTATTGTAAAGTGTAGCTCTGCTTACCCGGTAATTCTTATTTTTCATGAATATATACAGCGATTCGATATCGAAATGTCCGTCACGGGAATAAATTTCGTCAAGAATCGCATATCTCTCAGGAGTTTTTCTGTGACCCTTTTTTTCGAGATAGTCAGTAAATATTTTTTTTACGGTTTCTTTGGTTTCGTCGCTCACCATAACTTAGACTAATTAAAAATAGACTCAAAAGTAAGTAAAAAAATATGAATTTTTGAAATTTACGGAAAAATTATTGTATGAAATCTGAGCGATTTAATTTCAACATTATTATTTGATATTACAGATTTTAGAATAAAACAAAGCCGGACTTTTAATTACTATTCCTTACTTTCTACACGATGAACACTTTCAACGCCTTTAATTTTTATAAGGTTCATAATCAGATTATTCAGGTCAGTTGTATTGTGTACATACAAATCAATTGTACCCTCGAAAATACCGTCGTGTCCGTGCAGGTTTATGGTTCTGATATTCACGCTTAACTCTTTTGAGATCACAGTTGTAATATTGTTGTAAACGCCAAATCTGTCGTAACCGTTAATGGAAATTGTTACAAGGTACGCCAGAATTTTATGTTTTGTCCAGGTTACCGGAACCACTCTGTTTCCTTGTCTGGATGCAAGTTTTACTGCTTCATCGCATTTTGCCTGATGTATGGTTACCAAATCGAATTCATCTTTGTAACCTATAACTTCATCACCCGGGATTGGATTGCAGCATTTTGCCAGAACGTAGTTTTTATCATCCTCATCAAGACCTTCCTGAACGATGAAAGTTTGTTTGTCGTTCGGTTTTGCACCATCCTTATTTTTTGTAAAGGCAGAGGCAAGCGAGAGGTCCCAGATCTTGATCCATTTGTTTTTGGTATTCTTCCGGAGGATCTTTTTAAGGTCTTCAAGTGTTGCAAGTCCACTGCCTATCTTAGAATACAGCTCATCTTTAGAAGCAACCTCATATGCCGGCAGAAGCTTTTTGAATATCCGGGAACTTGGCTGAAGTTTTAATTCCAGAAGTTTTTCTTCAAGAAGTTTCTTTCCAACCTCAATACGGTTTTTAGTTTCGGCTTTAAGTGCAGTTTTGATTGCACTTTTTGCTTTTACAGTAATTGCACTATCCAGCAATTCCCTTTGCACTTTTTGGTTTTCCGAAGTTATAATCTCAACCTGATCTCCGCTCTGGAGCTGATGGTTTAAAGGTACCAGATGATGATTTATCTTAGCGCCAATGGCTTTATTACCAATTTTTGTATGGATTTCATAGGCAAAATCAAGTGCGGTGGCGCCCACAGGCAATGATTTAATCTGACCCTTTGGGGTAAACACAAAAATTTCGGAAGAAAAGAGAGTCATCTTAAAATCGTCGAGAAACTCAAGAGCATCTGTTGTTGGATTTTCAAGTAGTTCTCTGATTTTTTTAAGCCATTTGTCAAGCTCAGTATCATCAGCTCCGGGTTCCTTATACTTCCAGTGTGCTGCGAAGCCTCTTTCAGCAATATCATCCATCCTGCGCGAACGGATCTGTACTTCAATCCATTTTCCGTATGGACCCATAACCGTGGCATGCAGTGCTTCGTAACCATTACCCTTGGGAGTTGATACCCAGTCACGGATGCGATCGGGGCGGGGAGGATATATGTCGGTAATAAGTGAATAAATATTCCAGCATTGTGTTTTTTCAGGAATTGAGGGGGAAGGGTCGAATACTATCCTGATAGCCAGTAAATCAAAAATCTCCTCAAACTCAACATTTTTCTGCTGCATTTTATTCCACACGGAATAAATTGATTTTGGCCTGCCGCTGATTTGAAACTGAATGTCATTCTTTACCAGTTTATCAATAATTGGTAAGGAAAACTTATTTATCAGGTTTATACGTTTATCTTCATTGTCGCGGACTTTGGCAACAATTTCATCGTAAATTTTCGGATAACGGTATTTCAGCGAAAGGTCTTCGAGTTCTGTTTTTATGGTATACAAACCAAGTCTGTGGGCAAGAGGAGCAAAAAGATAAATGGTTTCTCCGGCAATTTTTATCTGCTTGTGCCTTGGGAGAGAGTCAAGGGTTCGCATATTGTGCAGACGATCTGCAAGTTTTATTAGGATAACCCTTACATCTTCCGATAAGGTAAGGAGCATCTTTCTGAAATTCTCAGCCTGAAGGGAGGACTTATTATCGAAAACACCGGATATTTTGGTGAGTCCGTCGATAATAGTAGCTATTTTCTGACCAAAATTTATCTCAATGTCTTCTATCGTATAATCGGTATCTTCAACAACATCGTGAAGAAGCGCAGAAATGATTGATTTTACACCCAGTCCGATTTCCTGGTTAACAATTTTTGCAACGGCAATGGGATGTACAATATAAGGCTCGCCGGATTTCCTTCTCATACCCCGGTGTGCTTCAGAAGCAAAATGAAATGCTTTGGTTATCAGTTCTTTATCAGCTTCGGTTTTGCAAAAAATACAGCTGTTCAGAAGTTCATCAAATTGCCTCTGTATTTCCGCCTGTTCTGTCTTCTCTATTACCGCCATTTACAGAGATTATTTCAATAAAAAAATACGCACATAGGGCATAAAGGTAATGAATTAAGGACTAAAATATTCAGGTGGGTCAACTATGAAAAACATTTTTTTTGCACAATCTAAAATCTTTAATGCAATTGTGCTTCTGTGAACCAGCCTGTCTGAAATCGTTTTACCTTGGATAAAAAACACTGACATGCCCCGTTTTATTCACTTTCTGACCTGTAAAGGATGAAAGTTGAATATGATATACATAAACACCTTCAGGAGCATAATTGTTTCCGTTTATCCTACCATCCCAGCCAATTTCAGGATTTTTTGATGAGAATATCACAATTCCAAACCGATCGTATATCTGCATCAGATATGTATCGGGATTAAAACTAAGGCGCGGAAGAAAAATGTCGTTTTTCCCATCAGTATTTGGAGTAAATGCGTTAGGCATCCAGATGTCTGAGACCACTTTGATCTCGCAAATATTCGAAAACGAAAAATTTGCATTGCCTGTTTCAATGGCTTTAACTCTGTATAGCATTCTGCCTGAGTATTTTTGTCCGGATATCACACTAAGGTTGTCGGTGAACGTATTCTGCGAACTAAGAGTTCCAATTAATTCTGAACTGCCTGTAGTATCAATTCTATATACCTCGTATGATTCAATACCTAAAGGAAATTCGCGGTACGCATTCCATTCCAGAAAATTCGAATTGCCAACGTTATGTCCGAGTAATAAAATATTAACTCCTAAATTTGACGTTGTAATTATTGAACCACAAGTATTTAATGCAGCAATCCGGTAGAAATACTGATTTACAGGAGTGAAAATGGAATCTGAAATGATCTGCGGTGAAGAGTTAAAATCATGATAGGTTTTAATCGGATCAAATTCAGAGAACTCCTGACTGGATCTCAGAATCGCATAGTCGGTAATTGCTGATGTATCTGTAAAACTGAACTTTAAATCCACCCGATTATCATCGGCAACAGATACATAGTTGAGCGATAATTCGTCGGGAGGATCGGGCATAAAGGTATATTTGGAAACCACATTTGATGAAGAAATAAGATTATTGTTTTTTACTCCCTCGATAAAAAATGAATAATGTGTGTTTTCGGGAACTTCATACTCAATATAGCTGCTATCGTTAGCATTAATACCTGCTATGACCTGAAATGCATCATTTTCAATTTTCCTGACTATGCGGTACCCGCTGGTATTGTTTTCCCAGCCCCGGTATTTGCTCCACCGGAGCGTTAGAGTGGAAGAACACGAATCGTACTCTACCGTATTGTGGATTGTTCCATGAAGACCGGGTTTCCGGGTGCTCTCGTTTCCGGAGCTGTCAACAGCAGATACGCTATAAAGCACAGACTGTTTTCCGGGAAGTTCCGGATTTATATGTGTATAACTGGTAAGTGGAGCCTGCACCGAATCGAATTTAATACCCTCATAACCGTTTATTGTTTTAACTTCGTAATACATGCGGTAAAGTAAAACATCCGGTGAGGAACTCTTTTCCCAGTAAATAGTTGCGTTTCCTGTCGCTGTATCAACCGTGACGTAGGTTATAAAAGGTTTCTCAGGTGGAGTGTTGTCTTGTGCGCCAAGTCCCGATCCCCCGAGACAAAAACAAAGAAAAAGCAGATAGTATAAGTAAGCTTTTGGATGCATATGTATGTAACGAAAATCTCCCGTATTTGGTGTTCACTTTTTCAGATTCGAAATTAATACTTTCTGGTGATTCACGCGAAAATAATTATTAACCCGCATATTTGGTTTCCGGGGTGGAGTCAAAAAAAAGAGTTATTCACCATATTACCGCAATTATTAACAATATTGCAGGCATCCTTTTATTGTAGTGCAACAGGTGTTATCTTTGGCATTGTGAACAGCAAAAAAATTTACAGGTTAATAGTTGGTTTTCGTGACAAACATCTGGGTCCCAGAAAGTTTGTTATACTCCTGAGTTTTATCGTTGGAATATTTGGCGGACTTGCTGCCGTTGTGCTAAAGAATCTGATTTTCATTGTTGAAGATTTGCTCGTTCACGGGTTTAATGTGGATCGGGTAAACTGGTACTATTTTGCTCTTCCTCTTATTGGAATTTTTCTGACGGTTTTATTCGTCAGATATTTTGTGAAAGATAAGATTTCGCATGGGATAAGCAGGATTCTGTATGCTATTTCACGGAAAAAGAGCATTCTTCCGGCGCACAACATGTATTCATCCATGGTTGCAAGCTCGCTTACTGTCGGGTTTGGCGGTTCTGTAGGATTGGAAGCTCCCATTGTACTTACAGGTTCAGCCATTGGTTCCCGTATTTCTAACTTTTTCAATATGGATTACCGCACCACCACTTTAATGCTGGGATGCGGTGCAGCTGCGGCGATTGCAGGAATTTTCAAAGCTCCTATTGCAGCACTGGTGTTCGCATTGGAAGTTCTGATGCTTGATTTGACAATGTGGTCGTTGATTCCCTTAATGATTTCGGCAGTTACAGGTGCAACAGTTTCCTATTTCCTTATGGGAAAAGGTGCAATTTTTTATTTTACGCTACAGGATCCTTTTGTTCTGGGTAACATGCCGTTTTATGCTTTGCTGGGAATCATTTGCGGACTTTTTTCCCTGTACGTTACCAAAGGAACACTTTATATCGAGGGAGTTTTTGCACGGTTCAAAAGCCCTTTTCAAAAGGTGATAATCGGAGGATCCATATTGGGAATCCTGATTTTACTATTCCCGCCTCTTTTTGGTGAGGGTTACATTACCCTGAAAGCACTTTTAACCGGTCAGGCAGTGGATCTGACTCATAACAGTCTTTTTTATGATCTTCGCGACAATAGCTGGATGTTGATTTTATATATGGGTCTGGTTTTGGTGTTTAAGGTTATTGCAATGTCCGTTACAACCGGGAGCGGCGGTGTCGGGGGAGTTTTTGCCCCATCCCTTTTTATGGGGGGGATTCTGGGATTTATGGTTTCAAAAACCCTCAGCATTTTCAACTTCAGTTCTGTATCTGAACGGAATTTTACCCTTGTGGGGATGGCTGGTGTTATGGCCGGTGTGATGCATGCCCCGCTTACAGCAATATTTCTTATTGCCGAAATAACGGGAGGTTATGGACTTTTTATTCCCTTAATCCTTACTTCGGCAATCGCATACCTGACCAGTTATTCTTTTCAGCATCATTCAATTTATACCGAGAGGCTGGCCAGCAGGGGTGATCTTATTACACACCACAAGGACAAGGCAGTACTTACCTTGTTGAATCTGGAGTCTGTAATAGAGAAGGACCTTAAAATTATTAATCCTGAGGCTACTTTGGGGGACCTTGTAAAACTTATTTCGAAATCGAAGAGAAATATTTTTCCGGTAGTCGATTCGCATGGAAACCTTGAGGGTATTATTTTGCTGGATGATGTACGGAGTATAATTTTTAATCAGGAATTGTATCAGACTACCCTTGTTGCCGACCTGATGGTAAACCCGCCTGCAACAGTTTCACCGGGCGAGCCCATGGGGCTTGTTATGAAGAAGTTTGAGGAAACAGGGGCCTGGAACCTCCCGGTAACCGATGGGAAAATATATATTGGATTTGTTTCAAAAGCCAGGATATTCAATATGTACAGAAAATTGTTGGTGCAGTTCAGCGATGAGTGAAATCCTATAAAAAAATATTCTTATTCAAAAAACTAAATTTGAACCTTAAAAATTCTATTATGAAAAGAGATTTACAGTTATTCGATATCATTCAAAAAGAGCAAGCCCGTCAGAAAAGGGGAATTGAATTGATTGCTTCTGAAAACTTTGTCAGCCAGCAGGTTATGGAAGCTATGGGCTCCGTGTTAACTAATAAATATGCCGAAGGCTATCCCGGAAATCGATACTATGGCGGATGCGAAGTGGTTGATGAATCCGAGCAACTGGCCATTGACCGTTTAAAACAGATTTATAATGCCGAATATGCCAATGTTCAGCCTCATTCAGGAGCACAGGCAAATATGGCTGTTTTTCTTACTTGTCTGCAACCGGGTGATACTTTCATGGGATTGGACCTCTCACACGGCGGACACCTGTCTCACGGATCCCCTGTAAATAGCTCAGGAATTCTGTACAATGCAATTTCTTACGGTCTGGATCAAAAAACAGAAATGGTTGATTACGACATGATGGAAAAAATTGCCACAGAAAAGAAACCCAAGCTTATAATTGCCGGTGCGTCTGCATATTCAAGGGAGTGGGATTATGCACGCATGAGAAAACTTGCCGATTCGATAGGAGCAATTTTTATGGTGGATATGGCGCATCCGGCAGGACTTATTGCAGCCGGATTGCTTAAAAACCCTTTGGAATACGCTCATATTGTTACTTCAACTACTCATAAAACATTGCGCGGACCCAGAGGCGGAATAATATTGCTGGGAAAAGATTTTGAAAATCCCTGGAAAATAGCAACAAAAAAGGGAGAAATAAGACTGATGTCTTCTCTTCTTAATTCAGCCGTATTCCCCGGAATTCAGGGCGGTCCGCTGGAGCATATAATTGCCGCAAAGGCAGTGGCTTTTGATGAAGCACTTCAGCCCGAGTACAAGGTATACCAGAAGCAGGTAGTTAAAAATGCCAAAGTAATGGCCGAAAGCTTCGTAAAAAATGGGTATAAGGTAGTGTCAGGCGGAACCGATAACCATTCTATGTTAATTGATCTCAGAACAAAAGTAGCAGATGTTACCGGCAAGGAAGTTGAAAAAGCTTTGGTTCTGGCAGATATTACCGTAAATAAAAACATGGTGCCTTTTGATTCCCGTTCCCCATTCCTTACATCCGGTATCAGGGTTGGAACACCGGCAATAACAACCCGTGGGGTAAAGGAAGATCTTATTCCCGTTATTGTTGACCTTATGAATGAAGTGATTACTAACATTTCGGATGCAATAGTACTGGAAAAAGTAAGAGTTAAAGTTAATAACCTGATGAAGGATTACCCCATGTTTGCATACTAGTATAAGTCTGTATCATGCGAAATCTCCCTCTCATATTTGTTGTTGACGATGATGTTCTGACTCAGAAACTTATCGAGTCGGAGCTGAAAGCCATGAAAACGGATGTAATGTGTTTTAGTTATGGGGAGGAGGCGCTCAAGGCCTTGCACCTGCAGCCGGATCTGATTATTCTTGATTATATTTTTGTAAAGAAAGATGAAAAAGTTCTCAGCGGACATGAGATCCTTCAGGAAATCAGAACCGAAAACCCTGTTGTACCTGTAATTTTTCTTTCAGGTCAGGATAGCGGCAGTGCGGTTCTGGAACTAATTAAATTGGGTATTGAAGAGTATATTGTTAAAGAGAAATTCTTTTTAACACGATTGAAGGAGGCCGTTTCCGGTGTTCTGGGAAAGTGAAACGTTTATAATATGGAACTTCTTGAAATAATCCTGCTAATAGGAGCCGGTGTAATTGCCGGTTTTATAAATACGCTTGCTGGCAGCGGATCTCTGCTTACCCTTCCACTGTTTATGGCCTTTGGTTTATCGGCCCCTGTTGCAAACGGAACAAACCGGATTGGGATATTACTGCAAAGTCTTGTTGGTGTATGGAGTTTTAAGAAGCTGAAAATTCTTGATTTCTCAACGGTTCTTAAAATAGCTATTCCATCTGTAATCGGAAGCCTTGCAGGTGCAATAATTGCAGTTGACCTGAATGAGCAGGTTATGAAAACAACTATAGGAATTTTACTGATTCTGATGTTTTTTCTAATCCTCATAAAACCTGAGCGCTGGTTGAAGACGCATGAAGGAAACCCTCCTGTACCATTATGGGTTCAGATGATAATATTCTTCTTTGTAGGATTATACGGAGGGTTTATTCAGGCGGGTGTAGGCTTTTTTCTTTTGGCTGCCCTGGTCCTTGCCTCCGGTTTTGATCTTATAAAGGCCAATGCTGTTAAACTTTTAATGGTTTTAATCTATACTCCGTTCTCTCTGGTTGTATTTATGATAAATAAACAGGTGGATTACAAGCTTGGATTGATTGTTGCCGTGGGAACCATGCTGGGCGCCTGGATGGGAGCGAAGCTATCGGTAAAATGGGGGCCAAAGGTAGTCAGGATAATTTTATTACTGGTACTTTTGGTTGCTTCGGTAAAGCTACTGGGATTATTCTAAATAAGTTTTACACAAATGGGCATATTCAGAACTACCAATTGAATTTGTTCAGAAAAAAGTGAATGCAATTAAAACTAGGGTTCAATAATATATCGGATCCATCCTTGCTGGCGGAAGGACGCCTGCTGATCGACGGTAAATTTAGCTGTTGATGCCGCTTTCAGAACGGCCAGATATATACAATCGTCCTGAAAATTCGATTCGAGAACTTTAGGTTCTCCAACTACATTACCTTCACGGTCAACGTTGATTTGTATTTTTATAACTACACGTGAGGTAACAGTACATCCTGCAACAACAGGTTTAGGAAGTGTTCCTCTTAAGCCTCTGCTTCCAAGACCAAAACCTTCACCATTTCCTAATCCTCCGCCATCCCCGTAATTATCGGCTCCCGGGCTCCCGTCGGGATTCCCCTGATTACCGGAGCCTTCAGTAATTCCTTCGGAACCGGTGGTTGTACCTACACCTTTAGTTCCAAAGGCATTTTTTCCCTTGTTTGTCCATTGTTCAGCCACCTTACGCTGACGTTCCTCTTCTGCCTTCTTCTTCCTGAGTTCCTCAGCCTGGATTTTTTGAAGCTCAATTTGTTTTAATTCTTCAGCGGTGGGTTTATTTTCTTTAACCTTGACCTCTTCGGTATTCTGAGTGTTTTTTGCAATAACTGTCGACTGTGTCTTTTGCTTAACGGTTTCAACAACCGATTCTTTCACAGTTTCGGTTGCTTCAGGCATTGTTTCTTCTTTTCCACCCTGTGTTTCATCGCCGATTGGTTCAATTTCGCCGAAGCCGGTTGCATCGGTTCCGAAGTTAACCAACACTCCCTGCTCCGCAGGCGGAGGATCGGGATAGCTGAATCCAAAGAATAGCAGTATGAGAAGAATACTCAGGTGAAAAAGTATAGTGCCTATTAATCCTCTTGAACTGTATATCATGGCATTATGTTTTAAGAAGAACGGGTGCCCAGGATTACTTTAAATTTATTCTGCTTGGCGATTTCAAGAAGCTTGTAAACCTCGTTCATATTTACATTTTCATCAGCATTTACGCGGATAGTAGGAGGCTCAGCAGGACTTCCCAGTTTTTCTTTCAGCAGAGGTTCTATTTGTTCGAATGTACATAAAGTTCCATCAACAAGATATTCCATTTTGTTTGTAATGGAAATAGTTATAACAGGGTTAGCGACCGTCTGATTAGTGCTTTGGGGTAACAGAATATTTGAGGCAACAGGTGCAGTAAGCGTTGAAACAAGCATAAAAAATAAAAGTAACAAGAATACAATGTCTGTCATTCCCGATAAACTGAAATCTATACTTGATTTGTTTTTGGATGCTATCGCCATGTTATTCCTTTATCAGAACTACCTTATAATTATTTTTAACTGCAACATTCATAACGCTTACAGTTTCCTTTACAGTTACATCTGAGGCAGTTATCAGTTTAAAAGTCGGATCGCTTTGTCCTGTAAGTTTCCTGTCGAGAATATTACTTAATTCCTCAATACTGACAGTACTTCCATCCACCGACATAAGCCCGGATCCCTTAAGCAATACCTCAGGAACCGTATCTGTAACGCCACCCGACTGACCTTCCTGAGGGAGCAGAAGCTTTAATGCATTGGGCGCAATCATTGTGGAAGTAATCATGAAAAAAAGCAATAAAAGGAAGACGATATCAGTCATGCCCGACATACTAAAACTAACCTGAACTTTATTTCTCGCTCTGATTATCATCCTTTTATTTTACCGGCTCATTTAAAAGATCCATAAATTCTGTAGTGCTGGCTTCAAGGGTATTCACTACTTTTTCAACCTTGGCAACAAGAGCATTGTAGGCAAAATATGCGAAGATGCCGACAATAAGTCCTGCAACAGTGGTAATCAATGCTGTATAAATACCTTCGGATAATAAAGAAACATTAATATTATTACCTGCACTCGACATTTTCATAAACGATTGTACCATCCCAATAACTGTACCAAAAAATCCAAGCATGGGTGCTCCGCCAGCGCATGATGCGAGGGTTGGCAAGCCCTGTTCAAGTTTATAGATTTCAAGTCTGCCTACATTTTCAATTGCAGCATTCACATCGTTGAGTGGTCTGCCAATTCTGCTAATCCCTTTATGAATCATGTGTGCAACGGGATTGTCGGTTGTTTCGCAAAGATTTTTTGCTGCATCAATCTTGCCGTCCATAATATAGTCCCTGATACGGTTCATGAAGTTTATATCAACTTTCTGTGCTTTTTTAATCGCATAAAACCGCTCCACAAAAATGTATACAGCAATGATGGAAAGAATTATAATAGGAATCATGACCCATCCGCCTTTCATGGCCAGGGAAAGAAAAGTTTCCTCTTTTGTTCCGGTCGTTTGTATGCCGGAAGTCTCTGTAGTTACGATTTGTAAGAGTGCAAGAATATTCATAGCTCAATATTTTTTTGCGAAGTTATATAAAAAAACGCTTGGAAGGGAATTCTATTATGCAGGGTTGTTAATATCTGGGGGGATTTATTAACAAGCCATATGAATATGTGAAGATTAAGAGTTTTTGTAATAAAATGAAAAATGGAGAAAAACTTTGTTTTAACTCGTCGCGATTAGAATTGGCATTTCTTCAATTTGAACTTTTTGTGGTTTACACTTTTTGCCCCTCCCTAACCCCTCCCACAAATAGAGGGGAGGGGTTAGGGTAGGGCAATAAAGGAATGCTCTTTATCGTAACACGTTAATTATGATACCCTACAAATGCATTATTATCGATTGCAGATAATAAACACCAGCACCGGCAAAATAACCCAAAAGTGCTAAAAGAGAGATTTTTTTGAGGTACCAGATAAAATCTATCTTTTCAAGTCCCATGGCAGCTACACCGGCAGCTGATCCTATTATAAGAATACTCCCTCCCGTACCAGCAGTATAGGCAAGAAACTCCCAGAATATTCCATCCTGAATAAAATTCTGTGCATATTGAATCGCAGCGGGATCGGTTAAGGCCTGAATGCTGGCGGGATCCATTATCGGATACATCCCCATGGCTCCTGCAACAAGCGGTACATTGTCAACAATTGCTGAAAGAATACCAATAGCCATACTGATAAGGTAAACATTTCCCAGACTATCATCGAATATTTTTGCCAGCATGCTAAGGTGTCCTGCAGACTGGAGCGCTGCAACTGCGCTTAAAATCCCAAGGAAGAACAGAACGGTTGGTAATTCAACGCGTCTGAGAATAGCAGTGATTTTTAGTTTTGATTTAATTGCACTGTCCTTTCCTCTGTGCATAATCTCGGTTACCAGCCAGATGACTGACAAACTCAGCAACATGCCCATGTATGGAGGCAGATGAGTTATGGTTTTGAATACGGGCACAAATAAAAGTCCGGCGACACCCAGAATAAGCATCAGTTTTCGTTCATAAGGACTTGTAAATTCATTCCCGGATTCTTTAATATCGGGCCGGGTAACAATACCTTTCATAGTAAAACTAAGTACTGCAAGTGGAACTAATATATTTACAAGACTTGGAAGAAATACCCTAGTGATTATGGCAACAGTTGAAACCTGTCCTCCAATCCACAGCATAATGGTTGTAACATCACCAATAGGAGACCATGCCCCACCCGCGTTTGCAGCAAGCACAACCATACTGGCAAAAAACCATCTCGATTGCTTTTCGGAAATCAACTTTCTGAGAAGAGCTACCATTACGATTGTTGTGGTAAGGTTATCCAAAACTGCTGACATAAAAAAGGTGAGAAAACTGATGATCCACAATAGCTTGACTTTATTGGTGGTTTTAATTTTATCAGTTATAACCTTAAATCCTTCGTGTTGATCAATCACCTCCACAATGGTCATTGCTCCGAGAAGAAAGAACAGGATCTCAGCAATTTCTCCCAGATGCTCAATAATCTGGACTTCAACTATCCAGTCTCTCATTATTTCGAGCCATTCATGCCTTGCAGTGCCATCAAGACTCAGGAGCCCTGATAAAAACGATTTTAAAGTTTCCTGATCCTGAATGCCTTCTCTGGCAGCAACATATTTCGAAAAAGCAGGACTTAATCCTCCTGCAAGTATATCAAAAGCACCAAAAATATATGCAACCCAGCATAATGTACCGATGGCCAGTGCGGAAACTGCTTTATCAACTTTCAGAGGATGTTCGAGAGCGATGGCGATATATCCCAGAACAAAAATTACAACCATTAATATAAACATATGCTTACTTTATAGGGTTAAAAAATAAAAATCCAAATATAATAATGATATCTATTCAGAAAATAGAACAAATGTCATTTTTATAGGAAAAATTTGAGAGAATGGGTATTTGTACTCCTTATTTTTCAAGGATTTCATCCTTCTCTTCAATAAGCTCCTCTTCTTTTTTTACCGGACTCTTCTGGCTATCAGGTTTTTTCATCCATGAAAACAAATCTTTTGGCCTGTTGAAATACTCTCTGTAAAAGAAACCAACACCTTGCGTATAGGGAGAAGTCTGGAAGAGCAAATTGTCATTAGCCCGGTTAAATGCTTTAATATGAAGCTTTTCAGTAATTTTAAAATTTATATCGAAATCCCCGACAATATTGGTTGTATTTGTTGCTGCGCTGGTTCCGGTTTCATTTCCCCCTACATCGAGATTGCCACTAATGGAAATTCGGTCATTAAGAATCTGGGTACTCAGAGCCACCTGCAATTCATCGCTGGAAATCTGATCGCCGGGACGGTAATTCACACCAATATCGAAATCGTTGCTGATTTGCGAAAGCCAGGAAGATACCTGATTAGACAAAAGCTCAGTTGTGGTTACCTTTCCCACGCTTGAACTTGTACCTCCGGTACCACCCTGAGCAAATCCTTGCTGCGAGTAAAAATTATTCATTACCAGAAGGGAAACAAACTGCCTCATAAGCTCCTCATCAGTATTTATGCTGTTCTTAACGATGTTTTGTGTCTGCTGATCTGCTCCCGGGAGTTCAATTCCAGGCTTAATCGTTGGATTCATAAGTTTTCCCGACATGTTAATCATGCAATCAACCGGCACCCGCTTGCGTGAAGTCTGTTGGTCAGGATTGGGATCAAGAGCCGAAATGGTTGTTTTAAGGCTGTATTTTGCCTTAAGATCAATATTTGCATCAGAAGGATCCCCGTTCCAGCTAATCCTTCCTCCTTTCTCCACAACAAACTTTTTATTGATAACATTCTTCAGTGTAAACAGATAATCTCCCTCTTCAATATCAATATCTCCATAAATCTCAAACTTCCCAAGTGAGTTGATAAGAATTTTCAAATTTCCATTACCTCTACCTTTAATAATATCACCAATTTTGGGATCGAAAATCAGCTGAACCTCAGCATCAGGGGTTACTTCAAGATTAAATGACATATTCAGACCTTTCATTTTCACTTCGTAATCAGTCTGATCCTTATATATTCCTGTTACTTCTGATGTGGGATCAACCCAGTCAATAAAATTCGAAACAGAAACCTCCTCAGTTGCATACAGCGGAATATAGAAAACAGAATTGCGCTCGGAACGTGCGGTTATATTCATCTGGAGATTATCGGTAGGACCGTTGATGCGTACAATCCCTCCGGCAAAAATACGACCGTAAAACAAAGGATTATCCTTTTCACTTGTATTCAGGAAAGCGAAATTTTTCGCGTCAATTCGCACATCGAGAGAATATTCCTTAAAATACCTTGTACTAACATTTCCTGTTACAACTGCTCTGTTACCTTTTTCATCAAATATTTCAGCATCCTTAAAAACTATATTATTATGCGAAATATGCACATCATTACTGAAATTATACCGGGTTTGTAAATAATTAACCAGAAAGGAAGTCTTCATCAGTCTTAGATTTCCACTCAAATCAGGTTTGTCAGCTGTTCCTTTAAGTGTAAGCACACCGGTAGCTATTCCCTTTATGTCGGACACCAGAATATCGGCATAAGGCTGAAACATATTGATCTTTAGTTTATCGAGGTCTATTTTGAAATCCAGTATTTTACTCTTAGGTATAAAATCTCCTTCAATTTTTAGCCCGGGAATAATTCCTCTGCCCAGGAAAGCAGATATATGTATTTTTTTATTGTTGTTATTCCATACTGCTACCAACTCTCCTTTTCCCAGATCTTCTCCGTTAATTATTAATCCATCCATCTGAAGGTCCGATAAAAAACTCATATTATGAAATGGATCTTTTATGGATGCCTGTCCGGATAATCTGCCGGCAAAATGGAATTTCAATTTCTTATTAAGTCCGTTAAGTGCACTCATATCCATATCCTTAAGCCCAAAGCGTATTGCGTCATCAGGGTTTTCCGAGAGTATGCCGTTTATCCTCAGATTCTGGTTTTTGTTGCGTATGTCGAATGTATCAATAGCAATGGAACTTGAATCGAGTATTGCCTAGCATTCAGAGATATGCCATAAAGTATCATTTAAAAATATTTCCGAGGGATCCAGATGAATACCGATAACCGGATTATTGGTTATACTGTTGCGGTCAAGATTGACAATTCCATTAATTTTGCCCTTGTATGCCGATCCTTCATTTGAATGCCAGTCAATTGTAATGGAAGCTGTATCCTTCTGAATAAACGAAATAAAGGACAAGCTGTCAACTGTCATTTTATTACTCAAAACAAATGATTTGCAGGAGGTGTGCATTGAAACTTTTTGAAAATCACTAGTTGTTTTGAGGTTAAGATCCCTCCATTCATTTCCTTTGTAAGCAAACAGGCTGGTAAATACTTTGAGTTCAATTTCCTTATTTCCGGGTCTGTAATGTCCTGAAATTTCAGTGTTATTACCCAAATCCATTTCGGGAACAAAATATGTAACTATGGGATGAATGTTTTTGAGCTTAATATCGAAATCGAAACTATTATTATCAACGGTGGGTATGATCTCATTTTCCGATACATAAAGGGAAGGCAGGTAGTATCCTGCCATATTCTTAAAAGAAGAAACAAGAGTGCTAAACTGATAGCGACCTTTAACTTCACCGTCAATTACATCCGAACGAATCAGAATCCGGTTACTATCAGGATTATTAATGGCAAGAAGGCTGAAGTTATACATTTGGATCTGCGAATCCTTGTTTCGGAAAAGTGAATTAACAATTCGGATCTCACCATTTAACTGATCAATGGTTTTGCCGGTAAAATTCGTCTCCAGTAAAAAGGATGCGAAATATGCAGGATCAGTTTTTTCAAGATTAAGATAATAGGGCCGTGCACGCGAAACATTTGCAGTAAAGGCAAATTCAGGATTTTCATTTGAAAAATTGACTTTTCCGAGAAAATCCATCATAATATTGGGATCTGAAATACTGAATGATCCATCAAAAATTTTATCGGTTAGCGTACCTGTAAGTTCAATATTTTTATAATTATAGTCGTTTAGTTCAAGACTGTCGATAATGCCATCCATTTTAGCCAGAAGCCCTCTTTTGGAAGTATAACCGTTGATATTCGCGCTCATGGTAATTCTTCCTACAAGTGAATCCTGTTTAATAAGTTTGCCAAGGAAAAAGTCCCGGGTTTTTAATTTTCCCTGAAAATAGAGTGTATTTGCGGAATCGGGTTTAAGCAGAATGTCGGAGGAGAACTCACCCAGACTGGTAGAAAATCTTCCATAGGCAACAAAATCATCCAGGTAACCGGTAAATTTCCCCGAATACCTTATGGTTCCCAATTCGGCAATTGTTCTGGGAATTTTCAGATGAATACCATTGCTTCCTCCCGGGATTTTGAGATTTTGCAGATCTCCTGAATTGGTTTCAAGTCCTGTGATATCATAGTTCAGAAATGTGGATTTAAGATCCGGCAGACCAATCATGCTAAAGCTGGCATATAGCTTTGTATTATCTCTGTATGAAAGAATCAAATCAGTTCCTTTAAGATTGCTTATTTGGCCACTTAATTTCCCTGATAATCTGAACTCTTCATCATAACCTTTCAGTTTCGGTGCGAAAAAAGAAATATCTTTAAAGGAGAGGAGGGAAGGATGAAAATTCATGTTAAGACCAATCAGATTTACAAAATCTGAAAAGTCTGTATAGTCAAAGAAACTAAGGTTCAGGTATTCGGAAGATAATGAGGAATTGGGGGTTTTCAGATCCATCTTGTTAAAATGCATATGCCGGGTTGAAATGCTCATATCGGCATTGAATTCGCTGACGGTAAATCCGCTTTTTTCGATGAGACTCATATTCCGGATATCAAATGAGATAGTATCCTTTTCAACTTTAAAACTTTCCAGTTCGAAATTGAGATGTTGCATATCCATATTGGCAAAATCAACACCTTGTTCTGTTTCCACTCTCCCTTTGCGGGTATAATGAAAACGTGAATCTTTCATTTGTACGTTTTTAATCCGGAGAATGGATTTCGTGGAATCCTTTTTCTCATTCCCTTTAAATTCATCTAAAATAAATTTCGCATTTAGCAATCCGGACGAATCCACAATAAAATGAACATAGGATTCTTCCATGCTCAGACGGGAAATTACGATTTCTTTTTTCTTCCGGCTGTAACTTTTCAGCGTAAGCTTTGTTTTTCCGGCAAAAAGTAAAGTGTCACCATTCTGGTCCTCAATATATAGGTTTTTCAGTTGTAGTCTGTTGATAAATGTAAGGGATACAACCTCTACTTCTATTTTTGCATTTAGATTTTCTGAAAGTCTTGCAGAAACAATTGAAGTCAGGTAGGTTTGAATTTTACTGTTTTGCATTAATAATATAGCCAGTGACTGAATGGATATCATAACCAGCAAAACAATAAGCAGTATCTTAAGGATTTTTTTGATATTTTTGAGCTTTTAATGCTAATGTAAAAAAACGAAAAATAGTTCAGATTATTGACTAATAACAGTAAAAATGAGTGTAACCATTCTTGGAATAGAGTCTTCATGTGATGATACGGCTGCAGCGGTAATCAGGGACGGGATTTTGTTATCGAGCGTAATTGCCGGTCAGGATGTTCATATTCAGTACGGCGGAGTGGTTCCTGAGCTTGCATCACGGGCACATCAGCAAAATATAATTCCTGTGGTTGATTCAGCTCTGAAAAAAGCGGGTGTAACTGCGGATGATATAAGTGCAGTAGCTTTTACACGCGGACCCGGACTTCTTGGTTCTTTGCTGGTAGGCACTTCTT
>CAYOLQ010000023.1:0-17092 GCA_964404825.1 uncultured Chitinophaga sp. | reverse complement strand
CACTTCTTTTGCAAAGGGATTTGCATTTGTCAGGGATCTTCCTATAATCGAGGTACATCACCTTCAGGCGCATATTCTGGTTCATTTTATCAAACAGGAAGGCGAAAGCCATCGCGAACCCGCTTTCCCTTTTCTTTGTTTGCTTGTATCCGGTGGCCATAGCCAGATTGTGCTGGTGCGCGATTACCTTGATATGGAAATCATCGGAAAAACAATTGATGATGCAGCGGGTGAGGCTTTCGACAAAAGCGCAAAACTATTGGGACTTCCTTATCCCGGAGGACCCTTTGTAGACAAGCTTGCAAAGTCTGGCGATGAAAATCGTTTCAAATTCAGCAAACCACGTATTCCCAATCTTGATTACAGTTTCAGCGGGCTGAAAACATCCATTTTATATTTCCTGAGGGATCAACAACGGGAGAATCCTGATTTTATAGAAGAAAACAAAAATGACCTTTGTGCCTCAATTCAAAAATCGATTATTGATATCCTTATGGAAAAGCTCATACGGGCAGCAGATGAAAAAGGGATATCAAGGATTGCACTTGCAGGAGGTGTTTCTGCTAACTCAGGATTACGCAACAGGGTCTTAACGGAAGCATCAATAAGAAACTGGGATACATTTATTCCGGAATTCAGGTTCACGACCGATAATGCAGCAATGATTGCAATAACTGGTTATTTTAAATTCGGGAAAAAGATTTTCGCTCCTCAGGATATTTCACCCCTGGCCAGAATGGATTTTTAGAGCTCTGAGTTTAAGGTTTCTAGTCCCTCTTCAAGAGTTTGTTTAAAAACTTTTTCCAGTTCGGGATTGACACCTTCACACCCTTTTACAACATGCTGCGACCATTCAAGATAGGTAAGCTTTCTCTCAGTACTCCAGTCGAGGGGATATGAAATTATATCCCTGATATTACAAATCTTGTCTGCAATTTTAAGTTTTTTAGCCTTCACACTAAGATCCGGTGCATTTTTTACCTGAAGTTCCTTTCGGATAGCATATGGGAGATCTTTATCATCTGTTACCTCGACTACTAAATCGCAAATTGGTTTTCCAAATTCCCTGCAAAGATCGTCTACTGTCGCATCTGTATCTTCAATGATATCGTGAAGCAGGGATGCGATAAGTAAATCCTCATCCGTTTCGCCGCAATCGCTAAGCATTTTTGATACTTTCAGGGGATGATTAATATATGGTACCTGATTAAATCCCTTTCTCCTCTGGTATTTATGCTTTTCTGCTGCATAAACTACCGCCGTAATCATCCTGTTGTAATCCATTATCGTTTTTAAATTTGCACCAAAATTAGAAAAATGCTTCACTCTTTTACATGATTTTCAAACTTTCGCAAAATAAAATTTTACATTGCGATACTTTACAGTAGAATTATAATGGCTTTCTTTGCTCAGGTATTTGTATTAAATAGTATACATGGATCTTTTTCTAAATAAACCAATCGCCTTTTCCGTAATGGCAAAACCTATTGGTTCGGTCTGTAACCTGAATTGTAGTTACTGCTATTACCTTGAAAAGAAAAATCTTTATCCCGATAGTACCATTCACAGGATGAGTGAGGAATTACTCGAAAAATTTATTAGTGAGTATATCATTGCCCAGCAGGTTCCGGTGGTAAATTTTGTCTGGCAGGGAGGTGAGCCAAGCCTTTTGGGTATCGACTATTTTAGAAATGTAATTAAATTTCAGAAAAAGTATTCAGGTGGAAAAAAAATTGAAAATTCCTTCCAGACCAATGGTACAAAAATTAATGATGAATGGTGCTGGTTTTTCAAGGAACATAATTTTCTGGTAGGTATTTCTATTGACGGGCCTGAATTTATTCATGATCATTACCGTTTGTATAAAAATGGTCAGCCCTCCTTTGCCGATGTTATGAGAGGTATTGAACTCCTCCATAAGCATAAAGTTGAATTTAATACACTTTCGGTTGTTCAACGCCATAATTCATTATACCCTCTGGAAGTCTATCGTTTCCTGAAAGAAATCGGAAGCGGTTTCATTCAGTTCATTCCGGTTGTTGAAAGGGAATCGGAAAATGAACCGGAAAATGGACTGCGACTGGTTCATCCGGGTGTTCATACAGGTGTAAAAGTTACTGACTGGACCGTTCTCCCTGAAGATTATGGCCGGTTTTTAATATCGATTTTTGATGAATGGGTCCGGAAGGATGTCGGGAGAGTTTATGTGCAAATGTTCGATGTAGCACTGGCCAACTGGGCTAATGAAGCTCCCGGATTATGTGTATTCAGTGAAACATGTGGAAACGCTGTTGTTCTGGAACACAATGGTGATATTTATTCCTGTGATCATTATGTTTATCCTGATTTCAAATTGGGTAATATTCATGACAAATCGATGATTAGCATGATGCAAAGCCCGGAGCAGTATAAGTTCGGCTCTGATAAACTTGAAGCATTACCAAAGTATTGTATCGAATGCGAATACCGTTTTGCGTGTCATGGCGAATGCCCCAAACACAGGTTTGATGTAACTAAGGATGGAGAATATGGATTGAATTACCTCTGCAAATCATATAAGATTTTTTTCAGCCACGTTCACCCCTATATGCAGTTTATGAGTGATGAACTTGCAAAAAAACGCCCGCCGGCAAATGTCATGCAATGGACAAAAAAAGCAGATGACAGAAAAGCAGGTATTGATGTTGCACCCAAATTGCAATTTGAACGAAATGCTCCCTGCCCCTGTGGTAGCGGGAAAAAGTTTAAAAACTGCTGTTTTGGAAGAATCCCTTTCCTCAGCAAGTAATAATAATTTCGACTTGCAGCTGCTTAATTATTTTACATGGAAAGGCACTTCCATATTTTTTTCGGCTAGTTCTGTAAAGTGCGATATTAAACACAAAGTGCACAAATTGAATAAATTACAATTCTAATCACCCAATAAATTCCATTAATCATTTATTTATTTTGCAGGAATGTAAAATAAGCCTAATTTTAGAATCACATATTTTTTTGGTGATAGAATCAATTTACATAGAAGGAACGAGAAAAACGCCCTCGATATCGCTTGACCCTAAAGGAATTATTAAAATTGAAGGTCGTTCGATACCAGAGGATGCTGAATTATTTTTCAGGGATATGATTTTCTGGATGGATGAATATGTCGCTTCGGGCACCACATCCACCCGGATAGATTTATCGTTTGAATACCTTAACAGCGGAACTTCAAAAATTGTACTTCAGGTCCTTAAGGCTCTGAAAGATTTGGGTGCTTCCGGTCACCAGCTTGCCGTTAACTGGTATTTCGAAGAAGGTGATGACGATATTCTTGAAAGAGGAGAATACTATGCTTCCATCCTTGACATTAAAATTAATTTCATTGAAGTTGAATAAATTACCCAAATTGATTCGTTACAAAAATTCAGATCTTTTTTTTTACTGTAAGTTTCTCTAAGAAACATTCATAAAATCACATTATATTTTACCTATGAACCGAAATTTTCAAAGTATTGGCAGAATTATTTTACCTGTTTTACTTAGTATTGTAATAGCATCCTGTATGGTTTCATGCACTACTGTTCCCGATGTAAAAAAGGAAGGTGTTAATCACCCCGAATGGCTTAAAGATGCCACATTGTATGAAGTAAATATCAGGCAATTTACTCCTGAAGGCACTTTCAGTGCTTTTTCCGGTCACCTCGAGACTATTAAAGAATTGGGAGTTGACATTATCTGGCTTATGCCCATTCATCCTATAGGAGAAAAAAACCGTAAGGGATTGCTGGGGAGCTATTATTCTGTAAAAGATTATTATGCTGTTAATCCGGAATTCGGGACAATGGACGACTTTAAGGCTATGGTGGCAAAAGCGCATGAATTGGATATTAAGGTAATAATCGACTGGGTTCCTAATCATTCTGCTTTCGATAATTTACTTGCAACAGAACATCCTGAATATTACCTGAAAGATTCTGCCGGTAATTTTAAAAGTCCTTTCGACTGGACCGACGTGATACAATTTGATTATGACCAGCCCGGATTAAGACAATATATGATCGATGCTCTGAAATTCTGGTTGGCAGAAACAGATATCGATGGTTTCCGTTTCGATGTTGCCCATATGATTCCTGTTAGCTTCTGGAATACTGTTCGTCCTGCGCTTAATGAGGTGAAGGAAGTTTTTATGCTTGCTGAATCCGATCAGCCTATGCTTAATAAGGAAGCTTTCGATGCTACCTATGACTGGAAGCTGCATCATATAATGAATCAGGTAGCACAGGGGAAAATGACCGTAAAAGAAATAGATATGCATTTTGCATATGTAGATACTGCTTATCCTCCCAACTCAATTCTGATGGAATTTACTTCAAATCATGATGAGAATTCATGGAATGGAACTGAATACGAAAGACTTGGTGAGGCTGTGAAAGTTTTTGCCGTCCTTTCATATACAATTCCCGGAATGCCTTTGATTTACAATGGTCAGGAAGTCTGCATGAAAAAAAGACTTCGCTTTTTCGAAAGGGATACTATTGACTGGATCGAATGCGATATGAGAGAATTCTACAAAACCCTGAACAACCTTAAAGCAGATAATGAAGCACTTTTTGCAGGCGGGGAAGGTGGAACGATGACCCGTATTCATGGAAACGACGATGAACGTATATTTGCATTTACAAGAGAAAAAGATAAAAGCAGATTATTTGTTATACTTAATTTATCTGACCAGACAGTTGAATTTTCTCCTTTGGATGAATTAAATAACGGCTTGCATACAGACGTATTTACAGGCGAGCTCCTGAATCTCAGTTCAGATGAATCAATAACTCTTAAAAGCTGGGATTACCGGGTTTATTTATCAGAAGAATAATTAAGTATTTCTGCAAATTTCCTCCACAGGGAAAGGTGAAATTCATAACCTTTCCCGCTTTCAATCATGGCCCTGAGTGAGTTGCCATTTTCTGATGGCTTACATTGGTAGGAATTGTTGTAATTATAAATATCAGGAACCTCCGGATGAAACTGGAATCCAAATACATGAGGGTATTTGAGGTGATCAATTGCTTCAATGATCTTTCCATCCATGGAAGTAGCAATAATTCTGATGTTCAGCCCTGTTTTTTCCAATGCCTGATGGTGAGAACTTACCACTGCCGGATTCTGTCCTTTTTTAATCAGATTATCCCTTACCAGCCAGCTATTATCCATAATTTTAACAGGATGGATTTTACCCCAGAACAGCGAAAGTGAATCCTCTGTATCATTTGCATAATTCCGGTGCTGATTTTCTTCCGGAAGATTCAGAATATCCTCAACATTGTATTTTTTATATATTTCAGAGGGAATGTCCTGTATCATTGTTCCGCCTGTTGCAACATTTATGGTTTGCATGCCCAGGCAAAAGCCTGTTATCATGTAATCAGGTTTTTTTTCCAGAAGAGGAATATAGGTTTTATCCTGCGATCCCCCTAAAAGATGAAAAAGAAAAGATGCCTCAAAGTAATGCCTGTAGGGATCATAAATTCCTGTCAGTATGCTTGTTTTTTCACCATAAACAGCCGGAGGGATATCCGGACCGCCGAAAAAAATTACTCCTGAACTTTCATTAAAAAGTTTTTCAAAAACAGGGCTGCAGGGATTTTCTCCGAATAGAATGCCTGCTTCAAGAGTTTCATCAACTTCTTCCAGAATAACAGAAAGATTATGCTCCTGTATAAATTTTGCCGATTCAGAATAATCGTTGTTTTCCCTGAAATGGTAAACCCCTTTTAGCTGTATGTCTTTTACCGGAAATATTCCTTCATCTATGAGTTTTGTTACCGCTGATAGCGTGCCAACCGTAGGATGCATTATCAGAAGAGTCTTTTTCCCTGCTGTTGCTGAATAATCCCCCTGTGAAAAAGCTGTGGAGATAAGGACGATCAATAAAAACTGAAATGCAAAAATCTGCTTTTTCATGTGCGTTATTTTTCTTATTACAAATTATAAAAGTCAGGAAACAGACAGTTTTTTCTTTATCCATTCTCTGGCGTTTACAAAAGCCTCTATCCATGGAGTAATTTCATCATCCATCCTTTCTGCCGGGTAATTACCACATTGCCAGGTCATAAAGGAACGCTCAAGATGAGGCATCATCGCGAAATGCCTTCCATCTTCAGAATAAATACCTGCGGTGTCGAAACTGCTTCCGTTAGGATTTCCGGGATAGGCAGAATGACTGTATTTAATCGCAATATTATATTTTTCTTCCGGATAGGGGAAGTGAAACTGGCCCTCACCATGAGCAATCCAAACTCCCAGTCTCATGCCTTCGAGTGAATGCATCATAACGGAATTATTCATGGCAATTTCAACATTAAGGAAATTGGATTCGAATTTATGAGATGCATTGAAAAGCATTTCTGGTTTTTCGTCATGACCGGGATTAATGAGATCAAGTTCAATCATTAACTGGCAACCGTTGCAGACACCTAAACTAAGGGTATCATTTCTCTTGTAAAAATTCTCAAGAGCCATTCGGGCTTTTTCATTGTACCGGAATGCCCCGGCCCATCCTTTTGCAGATCCAAGGACATCGGAATTCGAAAATCCCCCGACAAAAACAATCATATTCAGATCTTCCAGGTTTTCTCTTCCGCTGATTAAATCTGTCATATGAATATCTTTAACATCGAATCCTGACAGGTACATCATGTAAGCCATCTCCCGGTCACCATTAACACCTTTTTCACGGATAATTGCTGCGCGGACGCCCGACATCGTGCGTCGTCCGGGGCTGATTCCATAGGAAGTATATTTCCCGGAAAAACTTTTAAAATCATACTTCAGACCCTGTTTCCTGTAATTTTCAAACCGCTTTGCTGCGTGGGTTTCGCCCGCTTGCCTTCTGTCCAGCAAATAGGATGTTCTGAACCATTTTTCCCTAAGCACATCAATATCAAGTACTATACTTTCCGAATTATATTGAATCTTCAGATGCCTTTCTATAACCGGTTTTCCAAGTATGTAAGCATTAACTCCTGCTTCATGGAAAAGGTTCAGAACTTTCTCATCATCCCTTACCTGTATAACAACTCCTGGATTTTCACTGAACAGAATAGTTGCGATGTCATCCTTGTTATCATTTCCCAAATCGATATTCAAACCTCCCCCGGTATTGGAAAAATTCATTTCCAGAAGTGTAGTTAATAATCCCCCGGCCGAAATATCATGACCTGCAAGGATTTCACCGTTTTCAATAAGTTTTTGAAGGGTATTAAACCCTTTTACAAATGCCTCAGGATTTTTTACTGTGGGAGCTTCTTTCCCGAGGAAATTTAAAGCCTGAGCGAGACTGCTTCCTCCGAGTTTACGTTTATCGCCTGATAGATCAATATGGATAAGGAATGTGGCTGTATCTTTTACTAAAACAGGTTCAACGATTTTTCTTACATCGCTCACCTCAGCACCTGCTGAAATAATAACGGTTCCCGGAGAATACACCACACCGTCCTTGTATTTCTGAGTCATTGAAAGGGAGTCCTTACCAGTAGGAATATTTATTCCAAGGGCAATGGCAAAATCGCTTGCAGCCTGCACCGCGTCGTACAAACGGGCATCCTCACCCGGATTTTTGCAAGGCCACATCCAGTTAGCAGACAAAGAGATACTTTTGATATGGTCGGTCAGCGGAGCCCAAACAATATTTGTCAGGGCTTCTGCTATTGAAAGAACCGATCCCGCTTTAGGATCAACAAGTCCGGCTGCCGGTGCATGGCCAATGGATGTTGCAATACCTCTTTTGCCACGGTAATCAAGAGCAACGGCACCCAGATTATTTAGTGGGAGCTGTAACTCGCCGGCACATTGTTGCTTGGCAACCTTACCCGTTACGGAACGGTCGACTTTGTTGGTTAGCCAGTCTTTGCAGGCTACACTTTCAAGTTGAAGTACAAGTCCGGCATATTCACTGATTTTCTTTACATCGTACTCAACCTCTCTGAAACCTGACGGTATGGTTTTGTCGTTCAATATTGTTTTCGGGGGATTTCCGAAGAAATCGGTCAGATCAAGGTCAATAGGATTAACATTTTTCACCGGGTCGACAAACCTGAATCTATGATCTCCTGTAATTTTACCAATAACATAAAAGGGAGCACGTTCTCTGTCTGATATTTCTTTTAGCTTTTCAACATCCAGCTTTTTGATTACAAGTCCCATTCTTTCCTGCGACTCATTTCCTACAATTTCACGTGCTGAAAGAGTGGGATCACCAACCGGAAGTTTGCTGATGTCGATTTCACCACCCGTGGCTTCAACAAGTTCGGAAAGGCAGTTTAGATGGCCTCCGACACCATGATCATGAATGGAAATTATGCTGTTATCTTCTGATTCTGAAATTGCACGTATGGCATTATAAACACGTTTCTGCATTTCGGGGTTCGCACGCTGTACAGCATTTAATTCAATACTGTTGCCATATTCGCCTGTTGCCACGGATGAAACGGCTCCACCGCCCATCCCGATCCGGTAATTATCTCCCCCGAGAAGAATAACAACATCTCCTTTTGCAGGGACATCCTTTTTACTGTCTTTGAGTTTTCCGTAGCCTACGCCACCTGCAAGCATAATGACTTTGTCGAATCCGAATTTTTTAAGATTTTCAAAATGTTCGAAGGTAAGAAGACTACCGCAGATTAGAGGCTGACCGAACTTATTGCCAAAATCGCTTGCTCCATTGGATGCTTTGATAAGAATTTCCCCGGGTGTCTGATAAAGCCATTGCCTTTCGGGGATATTCTTTTCCCAACTCCGCCCTCCATCAGGTCTGGGATATGAAGTCATGTAAACCGCAGTACCTGCCAAAGGCAGAGCTCCTTTTCCACCCCCGATACGATCACGAATCTCTCCGCCAGTGCCAGTTGCAGCACCGTTGAACGGCTCAACAGTTGTAGGGAAATTATGTGTCTCTGCTTTGAGGGAAAGAACTGTTTTTATATCCTTAACAACAAAAAAATCTGCTTTATCCTGAGTTTGGGGTGCAAACTGTTCTACCACCGGCCCTTCGTTAAATGAACAGTTGTCCTGGTATGCGGATATTATTTTATTGGGATTTGTTTTGGATGTCAGGCGTATCAGGTTAAACAGACTGGATTTTTTCTCTTCCCCGTCAATTATAAAAACCCCGTTAAATATTTTATGCCGGCAGTGTTCCGAGTTAACCTGTGAGAATCCAAACACTTCACTATCAGTGAGTTTACGTTTAATTCTCAGGCTAAGATCCTGCAGGTATTCAATTTCCTCTGTGCTTAATGCAAGCCCTTCTTTTTCATTGTATGCAGCTATGTCCTCTATGTACAAAACCGGATCTGGATTTTTCGCAACATAAAAAACGGACTGATTCAGTCCGTCGTAATGAGCCTGCAGCATTGGATCAAATTTACCGTCGGGAGCCACCAAAAAATACTCTTCGATTCGGATGATTCCTGAAATTCCCATATTCTGGGTTATTTCCACTGCATTTGTACTCCATGGAGTGACCATTTCTTTTCGCGGACCAATAAAATTTCCTTTTACATCATCCCCTTCGATGCATTCTGCATTCCCGAATAACCAGTTTAACTTTTTTATTTCCGGTAAAGGAAGTTTTTTCTGTGTCTGCACTGCGATTATTTGTGATTCTCTTGTCCGGAAGAAAAGTACCATGGATTTAATTGTTATCGTAAAATGTTGATTAATAATATATAATAGAATAAAACTGACACCGCTCAAAGATAATTATATTGGCATTGAAATTATGTATTCATAACATATAATCCATTAACATTTTTAGTCGGAGTTGTTAATAATCTTATGGAATCAATTAATTTAGCCAAATATTAATGCCTCATTAGCTCAGTGGTAGAGCAGCTCATTCGTAATGAGCAGGTCGTGGGTTCGACTCCCATGTGAGGCTCAGAAAATATGAAAAAAGGATATTCTTTCGGCGCAGTAATCTTCGACCTTGATGGCGTAATTACTAAAACGGCTTTGGTGCATTCCTCAGCCTGGACACGTATGTTCAATGATTATCTGTCTTTCAGGGAAAAAACTTTTGGTGAGAAACACAAAGAGTTTAGTCATGAGCATGATTATTTACCCTTTGTTGACGGGAAACCAAGATATAAAGGGGTTTCCGATTTTCTGACTTCCAGAAATATTAAGATTCCTTACGGTATGCCCGGCGATTCCCCTGACAAAGAAAGTGTATGCGGACTTGGGAACCGTAAGAACACATACTTTAACCTGATTCTGGAAAAGGAGGGTGTAGAAGTATACGATTCCACTATAAGCCTGATACACGAATTAATTTCAAATGATATAAAGATCGGAGTGGCATCCTCCAGTGCTAATTGCCGGAAGGTATTGGAAAGGCTGGGAATATTGAATCTTTTTCAGACCCGCGTGGATGGTGAGGTTTCGGCATCTTTAGGACTCAGAGGAAAACCGGAGCCGGATATTTTTACAACTGCCTGCGATAATCTTAAAGTATCATACCAAAATGCTGTGGTTGTTGAAGATGCTGTTAGCGGCGTTAAAGCAGGCAGAAGTGGTAATTTTGGCTTTGTTTTAGGCATTGCAAGGGAAGGAAATGAAGCTGAATTACTTAAAAACGGAGCTCATAAAGTTGTAAGCGATATTTCAGAACTTGGAGGAATCAAAGGATTAGAGATTGATTTTGTTAAATTTCGCATGTGAGAATTAAAGAATGTTCATAAAAAAACCCGATAATAAAAAGTTTCTCATTTTTAGCAGTTATTTTTGAGTATTAGGATTAAAATTTTCATAAAATGATTGGAGATATACTTGTTATCCGCGATGAACATGTTAATGCTGCAGAAATAATTTCCAGAAGGGTACTTGAAGAAAAGAATAAGAAACCACGAAATTATAAATTTATCGTTGGAATTTCAGGTGAATCCGGATCCGGTAAATCAGAAATTTCTCATTCTCTTGGACTTCGCCTGAAGAAAGAACATATCAGAACAAAGGTTCTTCACACAGACAACTATTTTAAAGTAGCACCTCTTTTGCAATCTGAATGGAGAAAAGCAAAAGGGATTGATACAGTTGGAATTATGGAATACGACTGGAATCTGATACATCGTAATATTCAGGATTTCAAGGAAGAAAGGGAATCGATGATGCCATGTATAGATATTATTCCGGAACAGGTGGACAAACTCATCACAGACTTTAAAAAAATTGATTTACTTATCATTGATGGCTTATATGCGATTAAGTCAGATGGAGTTGATCTCCGGATATTTATCGAACTTACAAATGCTGATATAGAAGCTTCAAAGAAAGCCGATGCAAAATCAACGAAAAGTGAGTTTGCATTAAGTGTTTTGGAAAAGGAACATCAGAATGTAATGTCACTTAAACATCTCAGCGACCTTATAATAAACAAGAATTATCAGGTTCTGGATGCGAAAACTAATATGCCTGTCTGAAAAAATATACTCTAATACTTTAATCGCACATCGCGGTATTGCCCCTTTATGATCCAACAGTCTGAATCACAAGCATCAGCAATATAGCGACTTACCATTCTGTCTCCGTCAACTGCAACCACCGACTTACCATCTTTGATGTAGGTAGCTTTAACCGAATAATACTCATTTACAGGAACAAAAAGCAGGAATTCCTGCGCATATACCATTCCTTCCCAACTTAGGTCTTCCGATTCTATTCTTCCTCTGTAGAATTGAACAAAAGCCGAATCATATAAACCATCGCTTATGGATAGGCTGGTAATCAAATCAAAACTATCCGGTTCTTGTACAAAACAATTACTGCAATCTACTTCCAGAGTGGAATTCCCTCCTTCACATGAAAAAGCGATTACAAAAAGAACTATCACGGCACTTACAACGAAAAATCTTTTCATCTGAAATATATTTTAACTTCTGATATTTTTAAACACGCATAATTCAAAGCTGACATCCTACTGCAGCCAGTTAATATTTTTACTCGTCAGGCTTCGCTTAATCAGGTTTATATTTACATTAATTCCAAGGTTGAATCGTCCGGGTTTGATCTCCGGCGTTTTGTAATCAAGATATTGGTAAGCAAACCATGTTTTGAAATAGTTTGTTGAGTAGTACCATCCTATGTAGGGTGCAGTGATAAATTTTTTCGGGGGATTTTTTTCACTTCCCCTGAATGAGCCAAATGTATAAACCTCACTAAACCCGAGAAAAGGACCTGTGGCAGCATTATAAGCACTGATAAAATCAAACTTCTTATCGATACCAGCATAGAAATAATACCTTCTTTCCCAGTACTGGTAGGTTAATGTTTCATCGAATTTATATAGTACCCGGTTAGCAAATGGCCTGAAGCCGAAACCACTGTTTATACCAATCCCGTATTTACCGTCAAGCAGACTCACCTGAAATCCATTCATATAGTCTGTAAAATTAAAATCAAGATAAGGTCCCAGTGACAAAGTATTAAAATGTGGATTCAGGTTATATTTTGCATCGTTGGTTTGCAGCAGATCAACAATATCATCAGCTTTCTCATACCGGGCTATCTCGAGAATTGAATAGCCGGTTTCAGTTTTCTGATTTATATCTGCCCCCATATCTATCAGCGCTTCTGAAAGCTCCATATTTGATGCGGAAACTGAATACGCTAGTGCTGAATACCCTCCTTTATTTAACAAGTGAATATTTGCTCCTTTATCGATTAATAAATATGCCATATCAAAATTATTCCTTTGAATGGCCGTCATGAGTGCTGTATATCCGTTCTGATCAACTGCATCTATCAATGCCCCATTTTGCAACAGCAAATCAGCAGCCTCAATCGCATTATTGAAAGCAGCCGAAATCAGAGGAGTGTTACCATCATTATCCGGTATTTCCATGTCAGCACCATAATAAATCAGCATATCCATTACATCGAAGTTATTGAAGGCGGCAGCATAATTAACTGCTGTTATCCCATCCGAATCCCGGATATCCAGTTCAGCTTTGTTTCCTATAAGAGTCTCAGCAATATCATAAAAATTTTGTTTTGCAGCTACTATTAAGGCTGTAGCGCCATTTACAGGTTTCTTATTAATATCTGCACCTCGCTCAATAAGTAATCTTACTAATTCCAGATTTCCGTTTTCAGAAGCATACATCAGAGGTGTTACCCCATCAACCGTTGATGCATTAACACTCGCTCCGCGGTTTAACAGGAGATTTATACTGTTGAAATCAGCTTTGTTAACTGCAATCAACAGATTGTAATTATCATCCCATGGCGTAAAATAACTTGTATCTGAGGTTTCAGGAGTTTGTCCGGTAAGATGAAAGGATAACAAACTCAGAAACAGTATTTGAATTGACCTGTATTTTAACTTTGAAATGAGAATCATATAGTTTCATTTTGATATAAAAATAGAACATTCCTGAGAAATTGCTTTACAACAATCAAAATATTATTCCATTGAATTCATTTGGACCTTCTACAACAGGCAATTCTGCATTCCGAAAAAAAAGTTAATTACAGAATTATGTCAAATCTGCGGAAGTGAGTCGATCTCTGACAAAGAATCAGCTGGAATTGATCCATTTCGTTTACTCTGTGGGTTTTTGACCATCAAAAAAACATACTTTATCAAAATACTTATTTATTTCTGCTTTTTTTTAACCGGGTGGACAACCAAACCGAACCCGACAAAGTCTTATTATCAAAAATACCATGTAATTTATAACAGAATTAAATTTTTTGATAAGCATAAATCAGACATTCATGTAAAAAATCGATTTTTCTTAAGCAATTAGATTTTATAATGATTTGTGAATCCTTTGAATTAGTACTTTTATAAATGTTTTCAAATCCTAAACTCAGACAAAAAATCTTATGTCTTGTAATCTTTTAAAAAAGTTTTTTTTCTTTCTTCTCTTAATTTTTCAAGGGATAAATTTTGTTCTTGCCCAATCTGATCCGAATGATTTTTGGCTTAATCATGGGTTTACAGATGGTCAGACTGTTATCACCAATTCTGGCAGATTTTTTGATGATGGCGGGTTTGATACCTATGCTGCCGATCAGGATTGGGAGGTCAGATTCTGTTCAGAAAATGGAAATCCAATTACTCTTGATTTCAGTGGATTTCGAACGCATTACGCAGGAACAAATATTTCCGGCGATTGGGAAAACTGGGATTATATGACCATAAATTTCCCGGGAAACAACTATGTAGCTTATGATTTCGATACACCTCAGTTTAGTTTTACAGCTCCGGATGGTTGCATTACTTTCGGACTTTTCTCTCAACTTTCCTCTCCCGGCGATTCGGGCTGGGTAGCCGAAATCAGTGCAAATCCTCCTCCTGCAAATAATGATCCCTGTACTGCAGCTAATCTTGTTGTTGGAAATGTTTGTGCTCCGGAATTCTTCTCTAATAAGGGGGCGTATAATACAACTTCAATCGGAAGTCCTCCCTGTCACACATATTTCGGGGGAGATGTATGGTTCAGATTTACTGTTCCTGCTTCCGGTCAGGTAAAAATTCAAAGCCTTCCCGGATCTCTGACCTATGCTATAATGGACATTTTCAGCAGTACTTCCTGTTCATCTCTAACCCGGATAACCTGCGCGAAGAATATCAATTTTATGCCGGTAACAACTCTCGTCGGAAGAACTCCCGGTGAAATAATCTATGTAAGAATATTTGGTGATCAGGCAAAAAGCGGAACATTTGGTATGTGCGTCACCGATCCTTCAGCACCCGTTACAGGATTTACAGGACCCGGTGGGGTTGGCGACAGCGTCACAAATACTTTATGGCTTCGTGCAGATACCGGTGTATTAAATGGACTAGATATTGAAGCATCCAACACTGAAGAAATCAGAACATGGAATGATTTTAGCGGAAACAAGAATAATCTGGTTCAGAATACTTTATCAATGAGACCATTGCTAAATTCCGCAGGAATAAATTCATCCCCTGCAATAGTTTTTGATGGATTTAACGACAGGTATTTTAAGCAATTGGAAGCCCTGTCGGCCCCTCTTATGTTATTTGCTGTATCCAGTTTTTCTTCCAATGTAAATCAGAGTTTACTCTCACTTGGTGATGCAAATATCACTAATACATTCAGCATCAGCAGAGACGCTGGTCAGAATTATTACTCTTTTACAGGTGCGGCCATCACCGGACCTTCGCTGTTCCAGAACACACCTTATCTCTTGCAGGCCCGTCATGCAAGTACTTTGCCCTTTCACAGACTAAAGATTGGTGTTACAAGTCAGACAGTAAATGATTATCCTGCTGCTGTTGCAACTGACGGTTCATTTAATCTTGGATCAAATTACCTTGGAACAGATCCTTTTAATGGGATGGTATCAGAAATAATTCTGTATAATATGGCCTTGAATTCGGCCCAGGAATTGATCGTTACAAATTACCTTGCCGCAAAATATGGTTTCAATCTGGGAGCGGGAGATATCTATGCCTGGGATCCCGCTTTTAAAAACGATGTTGCAGGGATTGGAAGAATCAATGTGGGTAATACTCATACGAAAGCCCAATCAGCAGGAATGCTTTCAATTGGCGGAGCCATCGATTTGGAAAATAACGAATTTCTGCTTTTCGGACATGATGGTGGAGATATTTCTTCATGGTCATCCTTAAATGTCCCCGACTCTGACCCGAACATTGTCAGACTGGCCCGCACCTGGAGAGTAGATCAAAGCGGAGGGGATGGCACTGTCGGACACCTGAGCATAAGCCTCGATAGTACCAAACTCCCACCATTAAATGCGGGTTTCCTTGCATACAATGTTTTTGTTAGTAGTAATCCGCTATTTACCTCTGGCTCAACGTCCTATGGCTTGATACATTCGGGATCGGAATTAATTGCTAATAATGTCATTCTTAACGACGGAGATTATATTATTATTGGTATCGTTAAACCATACGTAAGTTTTGATCTTCCTGCATCTGAAGGATTTGAAAGTATTCACAACCCTTCAATTTCTCTGTCATTGAATTATGCTATTTCAACACTTATGGAAGTTAATTACAATATATCTGGTGGAACTGCAGGTGGCGCAGGCCTTGACTATTCCTTGAATCCGGATATAGCTGTATTTAATCCCGGACAAAAGACGGCACTTATTCAACCAACTATTATAGATGATGGTATTGTTGAAATTCCGGATGAGTATTTTGATATTACCTTATCTGCCCCAACAGCCGGTGTTATAACTGGAGCCCAGTCTACACACAGATATACAATTAAGAATAATGATGTTGGTATTGTTATTTCAGCATCCCAGACAAGTATCGGCGAATGTGTCACATCTTCGTCCGTTTTAACAGCCACACCAACAGGTACCGGACCGTTTACCTACCTGTGGAGTCCTGCTGCAGGTCTTTCGGCTCCGGGAAATTCCATAACTAATGCCAAACCGGCAAGCAGCACTGTTTATAAAGTAACTGTAACAGATGCAAATGGATTTTCAAATATCGATTCAGTTGCAATAACTGTTATTCCTGCCCTCGCAAAGCCAATAATTACTGCAGGAAGTTCACTAAGCTTTTGTTCAGGCGATAGTGTTTTATTATCAACTGGCCTTTCAAATTCTTACTTCTGGTCGAATTCTGCTACTTCACAAAGTATTTATGTTAAAACATCCGGAAGCTATAATGTTATTGCTTATGATGCTTACGCTTGTCCTTCACCGGTTTCAGATAATACCTCAGTAACTGTAAACATGCCACCGGCTAAACCTGCAATCACAACTTCCGGAGCAACTACATTCTGTTCAGGTGGATCGGTTGATTTATCGGCACCCGTTTCAACTTCATACCTCTGGTCAACCGGAGCCACAACACAATCCATTACGGTAAGCACTTCAGGAACATATACGGTTCAGGTAGGCAATGGAACCTGTCAGAGTATTGTTTCAGATGGGGTTACTGTTACAGTAAATCCTCTTCCGGCAAAACCTGCCATCACAACTTCAGGAGTTACTACATTCTGTTCAGGTGGATCGGTTGATTTATCGGCACCCGTTTCAACTTCATACCTCTGGTCAACCGGAGCCACAACACAATCCATTACGGTAAGCACTTCAGGAA
>CAYOLQ010000022.1:0-44341 GCA_964404825.1 uncultured Chitinophaga sp. | reverse complement strand
AAGTGGGTGAAGGATTTTCATATTGGCTTTCGATTCTTTAAGCATATGATTCCGAAGGATATATGCGTTTTTTGTACGTTCATATTCAATTGGATCGGAGAATCTTTCTTTTTGAACCCGGGTCATATAAATAATATCAGCCTGATTAATAATATCTGTGAAGTCTTTGAATTCGTAATATTTCAGACCGTTAGTTTTCAGATACCGCTTGTATTCATCGGGCATTTTCAGCTCATCGGGGGAGATAAAATAGAAAGTTGCATTGAACTGTGACATTGCCATCAGCAGTGAATGAACTGTTCTTCCGTACTTAAGGTCTCCTACCATAAAAATATTCAGGTTTTCCAAAGTTCCCTGTGTTTTCCTGATGGAATACATATCCAGTAAGGTTTGCGTAGGATGCTGGTTTGCACCGTCTCCGGCATTAACAACAGGTACGCTGGAAACTTCGCTGGCAAATCTGGCACTTCCTTCGAGAGGGTGACGCATTACAATTAAATCGGCATAACTGCATACCATCTTAATTGTGTCTCTTAGGGTTTCTCCTTTAGTTGCGCTGGATGAACTCGAATCTGAAAAGCCAAGAACTTTGCCTCCCAGACGGTTTACGGCACTTTCGAAGCTTAACCTTGTCCGGGTTGAAGGTTCAAAAAACAATGTAGCAACCACATGTCCATTTAAAATCTCCTGCCGGGGATTTTTCTCAAATTCCTCAGCAAGGTCAAGAATTTTCAGGTATTCCTCTTTACTGTAATCACTGATGGATACCAGACTTCTGTTTTTCATATGTAGGGGGATATTTGTTTATAAAATTACATATCATCAAACTAAAAATTATGTATTGTTCATATTTTCCTGAAAACTTTTCATGCCGGGATAAAAATCTTCATTTTTACCGAGCTATCCGGTCGAAAAGCTGTTGTAAGTTTGATCTTTTCCGATATTTTTACCTTTACAATCATCTCACAGTTTAGCCCGAATTTTTGTTCCGATTGCTCCAGATTTAAATCCTTCAGTACTTTCATAACGAGGTTCATATCTTCATATGCGAAACTTAGCTTGTAGGATTCATAGATGAATTTCTTAACAATTTTAGCGTTTTTCAATGCTTCGAATGATGCTGTTTTATAAGCCTGTATCAGACCTCCAACACCCAGAAGCGTACCGCCAAAATACCTTACCACTATTACGAGAACATTTGTCAGTTGGAATGCCTGAATTTGTCCGAGTATTGGCTTGCCGGCTGAATTTCCCGGTTCGCCGTCGTCATTTGACCTGAAATTCTTTAAATCAGCACCAAGCCTCCATGCATAGCAATGATGACGGGCATCATGGTACTCTTTACGAACACTCTCCAGGATTTTAATTATATCATTTTCACTACTTACCGGATGGGCAAATGCAAGAAACCGGGATCCTTTATCTTTAAAAACACCCTCAGAATGTTCCCCGATGGTCAGAAAGCTGTCAGTTTCCATAACTATGAATTTGCACCCTTATATGATTGATTGTTATAGCTGTACTCAAAAAAAAGGCTGTCTGGTAAATCAGACAGCCTTTGAAATGAGTAATTTAAATTTTTAGTTTTTTCTCAATCTCGTCAACCTGCAAACGAAATCGTTTATCGGTTTCCAAAAGATTATTTACTGTTTTGCATGCATGCAGTACCGTCGCATGGTCTTTTCCACCTATTTGTGAACCAATATTGGCAAGTGAGGCTTTGGTAAGTGTTTTGGAGAAGTACATTGCAACTTGCCTGGCCTGAACGATTTCACGCTTTCTGGTTTTCGACTGCAGTTGATCAACAGCTATATTAAAGTAATTACAAACAACTTTTTGAATATAATCGATTGAAATCTCACGTTTGGTGTTTTTAATGAGCTTATCAATCATCTCGTGAGCAAGATCGAGGGTTATTTCCTTCTTATTCAGAGTTGATTGTGCGAGAAGGGAAATTAATGCTCCTTCAAGTTCACGGATATTATCAGAAATATGCGTTGCAATATATTCAATTACATCCTGAGGCATCTCTATGCCATCGTTGTAAATCTTCTTCTGCAGGATAGCAATACGTGTTTCAAAATCCGGAGACTGCAAATCGGCTGATAATCCCCATTTAAAACGTGAAAGTAATCTTTGCTCGAGACCCTGAAGTTCAACAGGAGGTTTATCGGATGTCAGAACCAGCTGTTTACCTGATTGATGCAAGTGATTAAAAATGTGGAAAAATGTGTCCTGAGTCTTCTCTTTACCCGCAAATTCATGTACATCATCAATAATGAGCACATCAATCATCTGATAGAAATGAAGAAAGTCATTTTTATTATTATTCCTTACAGAATCAACAAACTGAGTCTGAAATTTATTGGCATTAACATAAAGAACAGTCTTTTCAGGGAATTTCTCTTTAACTTCAATTCCAATTGCCTGTGCAAGATGGGTTTTACCAAGACCTGAATCGCCATAGATAAGCAGAGGATTAAAGGCAGTACCTCCAGGGTTATTGGCAACTGCATATCCAGCGGAACGGGCAAGACGGTTGCATTCGCCTTCTACAAAATTTGTGAAAGAGTAGGAGGGGTTTAACCTGGGATCGATATTAAGTTTTTTAATTCCCGGTATTACAAAGGGATTCCGGATTGTAGCTTCTTCCGGATCAATCGGCACTGTGACAGGCTTATTCTTTATTTCCTTGGAATTCCTTGCAGGAAACTTAACCGTATACGGTTTGTTCTCATTGAAATTGTTATTTTGCATAACAACGCTATACTCCAGTTTAGCATCAGGTCCAAGTTCTTTACGCAAAACCTTCTTAAGAATATCTATATACTGTTCTTCAAGATATTCATAAAAGAACGGACTAGGGACCTGAATTGTAAGTATGCTGCTATCCAGCCTTAATGGAACAATGGGTTCAAACCATGTTCGGTAACTAATTGAGGGTACATTATCTTTAATAACTTTAAGACAATTGTTCCAAACGCGTTGGTGCATTCTTTTTGAGATTTATTTTTTGGTTATCACTAAATAAATTCTATCAGGATTTCTTTAGCTAAGATTGTGAAAAAGATTTTAAAAAAAAAATGCAAAAACACTTGATTTTTAACAAATATGTTATCGTTGTTATTCTCAATGCATTAAGAACGAATAAAAATGAAAAAAAAGTTAATTAATTAATAATCAATTAATTAACTATTTCGAAGCTTAAAAAATTGTTAATTAATTATTTAGAAAATAATAGTTAAGGTATACTTCAAATTCCGACAACTTTATCTGAATATTTAATCAAAAAAAAAGAGCCTTTAATCAAATTTCAGACGAAATCCCCACCTAAAAAGTGACATAAAAAGGTATAAAAAAGAAGATCTGGTTTATTTACCCTTGTCTTTTTTTCCAAAAACTGAAAAATGAACGTATCGTTTGGGATGTGCGTTCATATCTTCCAAAAGTGTAGAGAGATTCCCGCTTGCTGATACAAGATTGTTATATAATGAATCGTTCGTAGCAAGCAATCCGATACTGCCTTCTCCGTTATTGATTTTCTCCAGTAAAATCTGACTTTGAAGAAAAGTAGAATTGATATTTGAAATGGTTTGAGTTAAGTTCGCCGTAGCAACAGAGTCTGTAATGCTTTCAATATTTTCAAAAGCAGCGCTAAGTTTATCCTTATTATTATTAAGCATTAGAGTGAATTCCTGAAGACTGTTAAACGTTCTGTCGAGTTTTCCGCCCGGAGATAGTTGTCGGGACAATGATGCTGTAGTTGACTCGAGATTTACAAGGGCCGATTGAAGTTTTTTCTGGGTAGCAGGATCCAATACGCTGTTGATAGCTGTTATCAGCGTGTCAATACCTAAAATCGCATCATTGGTTGTTTCAACCAGTGGAGTAATCTGATTTTGAATTTTCGACATCAGGTCGGGATCAATGATACCCGGAATGGTATCCCCAATCTGATAATACTCTTTTACGTTTGCAGGAACAATACGAATTACCTTGGTACCCATAATATCATTGCTGTATATTTGAGCAATAGAGCCTTTCGGTATTTTATATTCCTTGTTTACAACAAATCCTACAATTACCCTATCCAGACGGCCATCCATAAACTCTATACTGTTTACAAGACCAACCTTAAATCCACTTAAAACAACCGATCCTGACATTTTTAAACCTGCAACATCATCATATACAGAGTAGTAAACGTCTGTTCTTTTCAATACATTTTGCCCTTTCAGGTAATTTATACCCCATATAACGAGTGCAATTGTCGACAATACTATAAATCCAATCTTAGCTTCGGTTTTATACTTCATGATTTCCCTATTTTAAAAATTGTTTCGCCTCACTTAAAGGAATTATTATCCCGTTTTTTACTGCAATAATAAATGCATCCGGATACTTTTGCCTGACTATTTTGAGGAATTTATCCGCTTCTTCATAGCTTATAAATTTTCCAGTACCATATTTATACCAGCTTCCTGATTCAAATGATTCAATATCAGTATAACCATTTAATGAAGGATCATCCAGAGGGATCGTATTTTTTGATGAGAAAACCTGTACCTTATAATATACGGTATAATGCAGGGTGTCTTTCTCAATCACCGCAGGAGTAATCTCTTTCACCGGTGGTCTGTTCTCAAAATGGCTGCTGTTTTCAATCTCAGTTTTATAATCCCTGAAAGCCCTGAAAATAGCTGACGCCAGGTAATCCTGACCGGTTTGAGATGAAAGGTACTTTTCCTCATCCGGATGCGAAATAAAACCTGTTTCAATTAATACACTTGGCATTGTGGTTCGCCAGAGAACCAGAAAGCCGGCCTGCAGAACTCCACGGTCAACTCTTCTTGCTTTTTCTCTGAATTCATCCTGCACTTTGCTGGCAAATTTTAAACTCTGATTGAGATATGTTCTCTGCATCAGACTGAAAATTATATACGACTCAATGGAATTGGGATCAAAACCTTCATATTTGGTGCTATAATCTTCTTCCAGAGTGATAACATTGTTTTCCGTTTTTGCCACCTCGAAATTGCTCTGATTTTTATGTTCCCCCATTACAAATGTTTCGCAGCCGTACACATAATTTTTTACGCTTGAATTAGCATGGATACTGATAAACAAATCAGCATTTGCCTTATTAGCAATATCAGCCCTGTCGAATAAAGGTATAAAAACATCCGTATCCCTTGTATAAATCACACGAACATCTTCGAAATTCTCCTCGATATATTTACCTAATTTTAATGCTATTCCAAGGGCAATATCCTTTTCCTTTGCAAATGAGCCTACCGCTCCGGGATCCTTACCTCCGTGGCCTGCGTCAATTACAACTACATGAACTTTATTTTTTAAATCGGGATCGCCGGTCGCATAAGAAGGTAACGACAGAATAATAAATCCTGTCATTAACATAAGAAGGATTGGATTGATCCGTTTAAATAGTTTACAAAACCGACATATTCTATGATTCATTCTTGTCGATTTTAATTAGTTTTGGTCTTTCATTTGTTATGTACATTCCGGATACAAAAATAGCATAATTAACTTGCAAAATAAACGTCATATAGTCCTTATTCTTTCAACAATTATAACTGTTTTATGCACTTCTGTTTATGCACAGGAGAATGACTCTCTGAGAATTCTCAGATCTGACTCTCTGAAAAACAGCGTTTTGAGTCCGGAAGAATATGCTTCAATCGGACTGCAGAGTGACGGAGGTTTAGCTGATACCACGGCAATAACAAAAAAGCAAAAATCACAGGATATTTCGGCTGAAGTGGTTTACAGCGCAAAAGACAGCATGATCATAGGTATGAATAACCGTAAAGTATTCCTTTATGGAGATGCAAGCGTTACCTATGAAAGCATTGAGCTTACAGCAGATTATATCGAATTTGATATGGCTGACAATCAGGTATTTGCTAAAGGCATGTTGAATGATACTACAAAGAAAATTGAGGGAACACCTGTGTTTACTGATGATGGTCAGGTATTTAATGCTCAGACAATTAAATATAATTTTAAAACCAGAAAGGGCTACATCGAAGCGGTAAAAACAGATCAGGAAGGTGGTTTCCTGCACTCTTCACAAACAAAAAAGGATGAATTCGGGCATATTCACATGAAAGACGGTAAATATACTACCTGTGATGCGGATCATCCTCATTTTTACCTCGCACTTACAAAGGCAAAATCAATTCCCGGTGATAAAATTATTTCAGGTCCTGCATATCTTGTAATTGAAGATGTTCCGCTTCCCATTGGTCTTCCATTTGGTTTTTTCCCTAATTCGAAGACCAGCACGTCCGGAATCCTTATCCCTTCTTATGGTGAGGATAATGTTAGGGGTTTTTACCTTCAGCACGGCGGTTATTATTGGGCAATTAATGATTATATGGATTTGAGCGTAACAGGCGATATCTATTCCAATGGAACATGGGGTGTTCAGGCAGGAACACAATACAGAGTGCGTTATCGTTATAGTGGAAATTTCAATGGAAGGTATTTTAAGAATATTATAGGTGATAAGGGACTTGGAAAGGAATTCTATAGAACAGGTACCGATTACTCAATACAATGGTCTCATAATCAGGATGCCAAATCAAATCCAAGTCAGCAATTCAGGGCAAGTGTAAACCTTTCAACGCAAAGGTTTGACAGAAATCACAGCCAGAGTCTGACCGGTGCTCTTACAAATCAAAAGCAATCGAGTATCTCTTACCAGAAAAGGTGGCCTGGATCTCCTTTTAATTTAACTGCCAGCGCCAACCACTCTCAAAACAGTAACACTGGCAATGTTAACCTGAATCTGCCGAAGGTCGCTTTTAGCATGGCTACCATATATCCTTTTAAATCCAAAGAAAGCGTAACCAAAAAATGGTTTGAATCCATTCAGTTAAGCTACTCCAGTAATCTGGATAACCAGATAAAAACAGTTGATACTATGCTTTTTACCAGCAGGGTGTGGGAAGATATGAAAACCGGTTTCCAGCATACCCTTAATCCCGCTTATCCCATTAAATTTAAAAAATTAAAAATTCTTACTGTAACACCAAATTTCAGATACACCGGGGTTGCTTATACTAATTACATTAATAAGTACAGGGAATTGGTTGTGGAAACCGATACTTCTTATTATGAAACCGTCACGCAGACTATCGAAAAGATAAGCTATGCTCATGCCTGGTATCCTTCACTTTCAGTGTCCCTTGCGCCTAAAGTTTATGGTATGTATCAGTTTCGACCGGGAAGCAGAGTCAATTCCATACGCCATGTTATTTCACCCACTGTCAGCTTGAGTCTTACACCTGATATGAAAGGCACAATCCCTGAATACAGAAGGGATGTGATCGATGAATCGGGTAAAATTCTGGAAACTTATAATATTTTTTCCAACGGGATTTTTGGGGCTCCGTCACCCGGTGGCAGAGTCAGGACCATGTCATTTGCGTTAAGAAATACACTGGAAGCAAAGGTTAAAGAGAAAAGTGATACCGCAACCACACTGAAAAAAATTAAGCTGATTGAAAATCTGAACTTTCAGACAAATATGAATTTTGATGATTCTTTAAAATTCCAGCCCATTAGAATGAGTGGAACAACAAAATTCCTGAATAATAAGGTTAATGTTGCTTTTAACGGGAGTTTTGATCCCTATGCAACAAATGATAAGTATCAGAGAATAAACACATCCTATTATAAGGTAAACGGGAAGCTTGCAAAACTTACCTCTGCATCTATTTCTCTGGGAACTGGTTTTTCATCAAAAGCCGGTAAAAAGAAACCAGCGGTGGAAGGCGAACCGGTTGCTACCGGTTTTGAAGCAGGAGTGGATAATACAACCAGTCCACCTGGCGAATCAGAATACGAGCCAACAGACGCAGATTATTACTACGGAGGTTATGTAGATTTCGATATACCCTGGTCCATTCGTGCTGATTACAGTATGAGTTATACCAAACCCAGAGATGTGGTAAACATTATCCAGACACTTCGCTTATCGGGCGATTTTAGCCTCACTCCTAAATGGAAGTTAGGTTATAACACCGGTTATGACCTGAAAATGAAAAAGGTAACTTCCACAAACCTGAGTATATACAGGGATCTGCATTGTCTTGAGATGAGACTTTCCCTTGTTCCTTTTGGAGAATTTAAAAGTTTTAACTTCCAGATAAATGTAAAATCTGCTTTATTACAGGATCTTAAGTATGAGAAAAAAGATTCGTGGTATGATAACTTTTAACACATAGTTCACCTATAAACACAGTATTATGAAAAAGGTAATTAAGACCGACAAAGCACCTAAAGCTATTGGACCCTATTCACAGGCAATTGAAGTAAACGGTGTTTTATATATCTCTGGGCAGATCCCTCTTGATCCGGCAACCGGAAAACTTGTATCCGGCGGAATAAAAGAACAAACCGAACAAGTCTTTAAAAACATTGAAGCAATACTATCAGAAGCCGGATATACCTTCAATGATGTTGTTAAATCTACTGTTCTTCTGGAAGATATAACCAATTTCCAGGCCATGAATGAGGTGTACAGCAGGTTTTATAATGAAAACCAGCCGGCAAGAGCGGCCTACGCTGTAAGAGATCTTCCTATGGGGGCATCTGTTGAGATAGAAACAATAGCTTCCAAATGAAATAGTTGAAGTTTTGTGATTATAAAGAATTAAGCAGGATGAGTTAAAAAAAAAGGTGACTGATTAGCCACCTTTTTTAATATAATCACATTTCTCTTATTCAGCCTTGATTTCGAAAGGAATTTCAACTTTTACATCTCTGTGAAGTCTGATGGTAGCAGTATACTTTCCAACCTCTTTGATAAGGTCTTCTTTTATGCTGATATTCTTTCTGTCGATCTGAAATCCTTTTTCGGTAAGTGCTTCTGCAAGCTGAATGGTATTAACTGATCCGAAGATTTTTCCTTTGGTACTGGTTTTGGCTCCGATTTCGAGACTTATACCTTCAAGTTGTTTTGCAAATACCTGAGCTTCTTCGCGCAGTTTTGCTTCCTTATGAGCTCTCTGGCGCATAGTTTCGGCATGCATTTTCTTTGCTGAAGCGGTTGCAGTAATAGCCATTCCCTGAGGAATAAGATAATTTCTGGCATAACCGTCTTTAACGGTAATAATGTCGTCTTTATGACCAATATTGGTGACGTCCTGTTTTAAAATAATTTCCATTTCTTTGTCCTCCGTAGGTTATTTTAACAAATCGGTTACATAGGGCAAAAGAGCAATATGACGGGCTCTTTTGATTGCAGTAGATACTTTTCTCTGAAATTTGAGGGAAGTACCGGTAAGTCTGCGGGGGAGGATTTTTCCCTGTTCATTAAGAAATTTTTTCAGGAACTCAGGATCTTTATAATCGACATATTTCAACCTGTTTTTCTTGAACCTGCAATACTTTTTCTTTTTAATCTCAACCGTTGGTGGGGTCAGATATCTTATTTCTGATGCGTTTTGTGCCATGGCTTAGTTCTCCGTTTCTTTTTTAGTTTCTCTTCTAGCTTTTTTCTTTTCGCTGTATTCAACAGCATATTTATCCATTTTCATGGTGAGAAAACGAATGATTCTTTCGTCCCTTCTGAACTGGAGCTCTAGTTTTTCAACTAATTCGCCCGGAGCACGGTACTCAAACATATAATAAAATCCGGTGGATTTTTTCTGGATGGGGTAGGCCAGCTTTTTAAGACCCCAGTTCTCTTCCTGTACTATCTCACCTCCATTGTCGGTGATCACAGTCTTGAACTTTTCTACCGCTTCCTTCATCTGTACATCAGACAAAACGGGAGTTAAAATGAAAACGGTTTCGTACTGGTTTAACATGATCTGTTGTTTATGGTTTATAAAAAAATGTTTGCAAAAATAGGAAGATTTTATTAGGATTCAAAATAAATATTGGATTGTTTTTTATGCAGGACGCTGCCCTGAAGTGAAATGAGTTGGGCTTTCACCCCGCATGGATTGTTTTTTTATTCAGGACATTGCTCTGAGGGGAATTGAGTTGGGCTTTCAGTCTGGTTGGTTTTTCTTTTTAGGGCGATGCCCTGAAGTGAAGTAAATTGGGCTTTCAGTCTGATTGATTGGGTTATATTCAGGGCGATGCCCTAAGAAATCAGGGCACTGCCCTGACGTGAAATAAATTGGGGTTTTAACCCTGTTTTGGCTTTTAGTAAAAAAAATAAAATACTTATATGCTGATTTTCCAAATTCTGCAACATTAATGGTATACCAAACTGTAATACGTCCTGAAAGGACAATAATATTTCAGACAGGATAGGTAGTGGAATTTATAAAGAAACGCCCTGAACGGGCAGCTTAATGTAAACAAAATGTCTCAGTCACTTTCAAGATTATACGTACATATTGTATTCCATATTAAACGTACCTCCCCAAAAATCCGCGACAAGGACAAGAAAGAGTTATATGCATATATGGGTGCCATAATTAACGACAATGCTTCAATACCTATATTAATAAATGGCGTGAGTAATCACGTTCATATTCTATGCATTATGTCGAAAAATATTCAGCTTGCTAAATTGGTTGAAGAAATAAAACGACATTCCAGCCGATGGATTAAAACAAAAAGTGAATATTATGCGCATTTTGCCTGGCAAGGCGGATATGCAGGCTTTTCTGTCAGCCAGTCATTGCACGATATTGTAAAAAGATACATTGAAAGACAAGAAGAACATCATAAAAAAAAACTTTTGAAGAAGAGCTAATCTCCTCTCTTAATGAATATAGAATTGATTATAATGAGGAATATTTATGGCGTGATTAGCTTTATCACTGCTGTATATCCACTAACAAGTTTTTTATTATCGAGTTTTCCTCTTTTCTAATGGTTGCATGTTTGAAAATTTTCTAAATTCGTATTCCTGAATCCTAGCTGGCTGAAATTTAACCCTGTAGATCCAAATAAAAACAAATTTTACCCTCCGGATATAGTTAACTCCAAAAATATAAATGAAAGCGATTACATACCATACTATTAAATTGATTTTAGGAGTGAATTATTGCTGTTCAGTCTCCGCCTTTTTTTAATTTTTTCTTAATAATAGATTAAGTACGGCTTCATTTATTAAGTATAAATATATATTTTTGTCTAAAAATATAATGTCACATCATCCGGCAGTTTTCTTAGACAGAGATGGAACAATAATTGATGATGTTGGCCATATTAATGATACTTCATTAGTGGAATTTTACTCTCATTCAATTCCGGCGCTTCAGAAACTGCAAGATCATTATTTACTGTTTATAATAACCAACCAATCGGGTATATCAAAAGGAATCCTTAAAGAAAAGGATGTTAAATCTGTTAATAGGTATATTGAAGCCAAATTGGCGAATAGTAATATCACAATTATTGATACTTTTTATTGTCCGCATCAGACCGGGGATAATTGTGGTTGTAAGAAACCCAATCCATATTTTATAAACCACGCTGCTTCGCTCTATAATCTTGATTTATCAAAATCGTTTATTGTTGGTGACCATCCATCAGATATTGAATGTGGCCTTAATGCTGGTGTAACACCAATTTATTTACTTAGTGGGCATGGCAAAGAGCACCTTACTGAATTAATGCATGAAGTACATGTATGCGATAATATCCTTGATGCATCTGAATTAATTTTATCAACAATTAAAATATAGTTAAATGGAGGATTTATTTAAAACCCTTGAAAGTAAAAGGATCAGCTTACCAGATGATGCATTTGTTGCTCTGTCCGGGTGTAAATCATTTAGAACTTTCGACACAGTAAAACAATTAGCCACTGCAGCAATTGGAGGAAATTTAAATAGTTTCGAGGTAAAATATCAGATTGAAGGCAAGGGTGAATTTACTGAGGCAATAGTTCATAAAGTCTCCAACGGTATTTCGGCTAATTTTACCGAAGTATACATGCGACGGAGGGATCCGGATACTATGGTTATTGCTGATAACCTGCCAAGCGATAAAAAAACGTTTTTGGAAAGGTTCGGGTATGATTTTGAAATTCTGCGAAATGAAACAGTTGAGTGGCTTCAGAAACAAGATCTGGCAGTTTTTTTCTATTTTGCCGGTCGCGATAAAATCGGTTCCGGGGGAATTGCAATTGCGCCTGTTAATGCCGGATTCTTTGCCATGGGACTTGCCATGCTTCAGACCATAATCCCCATTGACGAAATTCCTGATGATTTCTCTATTGATTCTGCAATTTATATTGCACCAACTTTTCGACACACTCATTTTAATGGTAAACAAATAGTTGTACATAAAAGGTCGGAGAATCTCCACGAAATTTTTTCATATAACCTATATCCCGGCCCAAGTGCCAAAAAGGGCTTATACGGAGCTTTGCTTACCAAAGGGGAAAGAGAGGGATGGATTACCGCACATTGTTCTACAGTTCAGGTAGTAAGCCCGTATGATAACGTAACTACTTTTATGCACGAAGGTGCAAGTGGTGGCGGTAAAAGTGAAATGCTCCAGAATTTAGTCAGGGAAGGAAACGGAGAGGTTTTAATTGGTGAGAATACAGTAACGGGTGAAAAGAGATTAATCAGTCTGCCAATGTTTTGTTCTTTTAATCCTGTTACTGATGATATGGCTTTGTGTCATCCATCCCTTCAGAAAAATAATGGGAAACTGACGGTTTTAGATGCAGAGAATGCCTGGTTTATAAGGGTTGATAGCATAAACGATTATGGCGATGATCCGTTCCTTGAAAAGCTGACAATTAAAACCAAAGAACCATTATTGTTCTTAAATATTAAATCAAATCCTGAATGTACAGCTTTAATCTGGGACCATACAGAAGACAGTCCCGGAATAAAATGCCCAAACCCACGGGTGATTGTTCCCAGAAACATTGTTCCGAATATTGTAAACAAACCAGTTACAGTTGATATAAGAAGTTTTGGTGTCCGCATGCCTCCATGTACCAAAGAAAATCCAACTTATGGTATTGTTGGGTTGTTTCATATTTTGCCTCCGGCATTAGCCTGGTTATGGCGGCTTGTTTCGCCCCGCGGACATGCAAACCCAAGTATTGTTGAGGGAGGTGGTATGGGAAGCGAAGGTGTAGGCTCATATTGGCCATTTGCAACGGGTAAAAAGATAACACATGCAAATTTACTACTGGAGCAAATCATTAACACCCCCCGAATGCGTTACACACTCGTTCCTAATCAACATATCGGGGCCTGGAAAGTTGGGTTCAGACCGCAGTTGCTAATGCGGGAATATCTTACACGTCGTGGAAATGCTAAACTAAGGACTGACCAGTATCAATATGCCCGTTGCCCTCTGTTGGGTTTTGAATTAAATTACCTGACCATTGAGGGTGCAAAAATCCCTTCCAGATTTTTACAGGTGCACAAGCAGGTTGAAGTAGAAAATTCAGGGTATGATGCAGGTTCACAAATACTTTACGATTTCTTCAGAAGAGAATTACAGCAATATTTAAAGCCTGAATTGTTGCCCGTAGGACGGAAAATTATTGAAGCTTGTTTAGCGGGAGCAAGTGTTGAAGATTATCTGACAATCGTCCCCATGGACTATCAGTATTCATTCTTTAAAACTCATGAAAATGATTAAAGTTTTAGATGTGATTTAGGGTTCAAAATGTATCTTTGATTTATTGATAATTCTTAATAAACTATGTGATTTATTTTTGAATCATGAATTTGCCATCTTAAAGAAAGCATTCAGAAAATTGTATTTGACGTACTTTGTCTATAAATTTGTACGTAAATATTTGGACTATGGAAACAAAATTGACGTTAAGGCTTGATAAAAAGGTGATTGATAGGGCAAAGGAATATGCCCATTTGCACAAAATCAGCCTCTCCGCGATGGTAGAAACCTATCTTGATTCTGTTACCAGAAAAAAATCAAATGAAATTGAGATTACTCCATTGGTTGAAAGTCTGAGCGGGGTTATTAAATTGCCGGTGGATTTTGATTACAAAAAGGACTATACAGATTACCTGGCCGGAAAATACGAATGAAGAAACTATTTTTAGACACAAATATTGTTATTGATTTGCTGGCCAGAAGGGATCCTGATTATTCAGATGCAGCTCAGGTCTTTTCAATGGGCGATAAAAAGCAAATACAATTGAGCGTTTCCGCCCTGACTTTTGCCAACACAAATTACCTGCTTTCAAAAGCGAAACCACAGAATGAAGTAAAATCTATCCTCAGGAAGTTTAAACTACTGGTCAATGTTTTACCACTTGAAGATAAGATAATAAATCTTGCTCTAAATGACACTGATTTTAAAGACTTTGAGGATGGGCTACAATACTTTTCGGCAATTCAGTACGATCAGGATTTAATAATTACCAGAAACTTGAAAGATTTTAAAAGTTCGAAAATTCCTGCATTGACAGCAGGACAATTCTTAAAGTCATTTCCGAAATAGTCAGGTTGGATATACACAAAATCCTGATCTGTTTAGCTATTGCAACTTAAGCGACTGCGGATTTTGCCACCCTATGAGTGCTGACCCCTAAAATATTTCCAACTGCCCGTACTGTTTTTCAGTATCGAAAAATTCGTATCTTTAGAATCCAAAAATCTGGATTCTTTATGGATAATTTTATTGTATCAGCACGTAAATACAGACCGGAAACATTTAAAAGCGTTGTTGGACAAAACAGTATCGCAACAACATTAAAAAATGCCATAAAAAATAATCACCTCGGTCATGCATACCTCTTTTGCGGACCCAGAGGAGTTGGCAAAACTACCTGTGCCAGAATATTTGCCAAAACAATTAACTGTAAAAATCCCACCTCAGAAACTGAGCCCTGTAACGAATGTGAATCCTGCCTGTCGTTTAATGAAAGCCGTTCTTACAATATTCATGAGCTCGATGCAGCATCCAATAACTCGGTTGAAGATATCCGTTCCCTTACCGAACAGGTAAGAATCCCTCCTCAGCTGGGAAAATATAGCGTGTACATCATCGATGAGGTTCACATGCTTTCACAAAATGCATTCAATGCTTTTCTTAAAACTCTCGAGGAACCACCTTCTCATGCGGTGTTCATTCTTGCAACTACTGAAAAACACAAGATAATTCCAACGATTTTATCGCGTTGTCAGATTTTCGACTTCAACCGGATTAAAGTAGACGATACCATAAAGTTTCTGGAACACATCGCAAAAGCAGAAAATATCAGCTTTGAACAGGAAGCTCTTCATATCATCGCTCAGAAAGCCGATGGCGCAATGAGGGACGCCTTGTCGATTTTCGATCAGGTTGTTTCATTCAGCGGGAAAGATATAATTTATCAGGCGGTAATCGATAATCTTAATATTCTGGATTATGAGTATTATTTCAAAATGACAGATTATCTTCTCGGGGGAGATGTGACGAATTGCCTTCTCGGACTCGATGAAATTATCAGCAAGGGATTTGACGGACATAACTTTATCAATGGATTGGCAAATCATCTCAGAGACCTTCTTGTTTCCAAAAATCCGGAAACAATTAAACTTCTTGAGGTTTCTGATTATTTCAAAAAACTTTATGCCGAACAGTCTGCCAAATGTCAGGTCGATTTTCTGTATGCATCTCTTGAAATCTGCAATGAAACCGACAACCATTATAAAGCCAGCCGGAACCAGCGATTGTTGGTTGAACTTGCTCTACTTAAAATGGCCACATCAAGCGGATTAAAAAAAAAATCCCTGAAGTCTGATGAGGATAACACAATTCTTTCTGTTCTTTCCCCAACTCCAGCGATTTCTGTTGAAAAAAAAACAATCAGGGAATCCACAGAGACTGATGTCAAATCAATTAGCAAACCGGAAAGTAAACCCCATATTGTAATACCCGATGTGCCTGCTCATGAGGAGGTTAATGAAAGACACGCCCATAAAAATATTGTTCCGCGTCATAACATTTCAATCCGGGATGCGATTTCCGGAAATGCTGAAGTGTTTGAAATACCGGAAAAGGCTGTCGAAATTGATGCGGATTTAGCCACGGACGAGGAGGTTTCTGCGATCCTTACGGAGGAATTTGATCAGACTCAGCTGGATGAAAAATGGAAATCTTTCGCTGATAACATTCATGCCGATAGACCACGAATGGCAATTACCCTGAAAAGCAGACAACCTATTTTGAAACCTTCCTTCCAGGTGGAAATAATGCTTGAAAATTCAACACAAAAGGAAGACTTTAATTCTAATATTAAAGCTTTGCTTCAGTCATTTTTACGCAAGGAATTACGCAACGACTCCATCAGTATTAGTGTAAATGCAGAAGAAACCATTGACGACGGAAAGAAAAAAATGTATACTACCGAGGAAAAACTTCAATATCTGATTAATAAAAATCCTGCTGTTGCCAAATTAAAGCAACAGTTCAATCTGGAACTGGAGTAAGAATTGCAATTTAAAGATATACATAACTTCATTTATGCATATATTTGTATAGTTGTTTTTGAATAAATCATAATAAATCCAATAATAATTAAAGACTTACACTATGAGTGGAGAAAAAATTTCAACCCGGAACGGAAAAATTTATATTCCTGATCAGCCAATAATTCCCTTTATCGAAGGTGATGGAACCGGACCTGATATATGGGCTGCATCGGTACGGGTTATTGATGCTGCAGTTGAAAAAGCCTATGGAGGAAAGAAGAAAATTATCTGGAAAGAGGTTTATGCAGGAGAAAAAGCATTTAAATTAACAGGCAAATGGCTTCCGGAAGAGACCCTTGATGCAATTCATGAATATAAAGTTGCCATTAAGGGACCTCTTACAACTCCGGTGGGAGGTGGGATACGTTCGTTGAATGTAGCATTGCGTCAGATTCTTGATCTTTATGTTTGTCAGAGACCGGTTCGCTGGTATCAGGGTGTTCCTTCTCCTGTAAAAGATCCCTCTACAACAAATATGGTTATTTTCAGAGAAAATACAGAGGATATCTATGCGGGAATTGAATGGATGGCAGGAACTCCCGAGGTAAATAAAGTTATAAAATTCCTGCTCGAAGAGATGAAAGTTGTAAATATCCGCTTTCCTGAAACATCCTCAATCGGAATCAAACCGGTATCAAAAGAGGGAACTATCAGACTTGTCAGAGCTGCCATTCAGTTTGCAATTCGTGAAAAGAAACCTTCCGTTACCCTGGTGCATAAAGGAAACATTATGAAATTCACTGAAGGTCAGTTCAAGCAATGGGGATACGAACTTGCTGAGAAGGAATTTGGCGATTACACTTTCTCATGGATGCAATATGACAAAATTGCTGCAAAAGACGGAAAAGACAAAGCTGAAGAAATCATGAAAGCAGCTATAAAGCAGGGCAAGATTATTATTAAGGATGTTATCGCTGATGCATTTCTTCAGCAAATTCTCACTCGGCCGGCAGAGTATTCAGTTATTGCTACCCTCAATCTGAATGGTGACTATATCAGTGATGCACTTGCTGCTATAGTGGGAGGAATTGGAATTGCCCCCGGCGCAAATATCAATTACGAAAGCGGACATGCCATATTTGAAGCAACACACGGAACGGCACCAAAATACGCTGATCTCGATAAAGTAAATCCCGGATCGGTTATCCTTTCAGGGGTTATGATGCTTGAATATATGGAATGGAATGAGGCTGCTGATTTAATTGTTAACGGTATTCAGAAGACAATTAATTCAAAGATGGTTACATACGATTTTGCCCGACTGATGGAAGGAGCTAAAGAATTAAAATGTTCAGAATTTGGAAGTGAAATCATTAAAAACCTTTAACTTTGTTTAATGATTACTTGCTTAAAATCAACAAAAAGATACCGAAATTGTTATTAAGTAATATTAATTAAAATACATAAAACAATGTTATCCAAGAAAATTGAATCCATATTAAACAAACAGGTAGAAAAAGAGGGTTATTCCTCAAACCTATACCTTGCTATGGCTTCCTGGTCTGAAAACGAAGGCTACAAGGGAATTTCCGGTTGGTTGTATGCACAGGCTGAAGAAGAGAGGATGCATATGCTGAAATTTATTGCTTACATTAACGAGAAAGATGGAAAGGCCGTTATTCCTGCCTTTGAAAAGCCTACTTTCAAAGTTAAAACAGTTAAATCTCTTTTTGAGGCAGTTTTGAAACATGAGAATTTTATTACGGCTTCTATCAACGATATTGTAGGTCTTGCTATGGCTGAGAAAGATTTCTCCACGTATAACTGGATTCAGTGGTTCGTAACGGAACAGATTGAAGAAGAGTCAAATGTTAAAACAATTCTCGACAAGTTAAAACTGGTTGGCGAAACCAATCTCTATCTTTTCGACAGGGATATTATGGGCCTCCGCACCCCTGCTGCAGATGCTCCGGTTGCCTGAGCATCCCTTTTATAAATATTATTTGTGTTAAAAAAAGCTTAAAGCATCGCACCGATGCATTAAGCTTTTTTTTATTTCAGCTTTTGGCAATCTTTATCTTTTTTGTCTATTGGATCAGAAAACTTCTATGCACAACTCCACTTCCCGCTGTAAGCTCGAAAAAGTATACCCCGGGATTAATTTTACCAAGATCAATTTCCTTTTCAATTGTTCCTGAAACATTTCGGTTTTGTTCATGGTACATCTCCTGTCCCGTTGAATTAAAAATCCTCACCCTCAGGTTCTCATCAGCTTCAGATTTATATTTATAACGGAATGTTCCTGAATTCGGGTTAGGGAATAGTATTAATTTCTCAGGATCCATAACATTGTTAACCGACACAGGAGCTTCCCAATATATCAGCCAGAAATAATCTTCCACTCCGCCGGCAGATCCATCAATCTGAATATAATATTTTTCACCCGGGATAACACTTACCATATTTAAGGCAGCTGCAAAGAACTTATCTTCTTCGAAATAGTCATCGTTAGCGGCTATCATTTCATAACCGCCAAGAAGTATACTGTCGCAGTTTTCTGCTTTATACAAAGCTATTTGTGTGTCCATGCCTTCCGTTGTAAGAGAAACAACACCACCCGCAGGTGCTGTAAACCAGAACCACACACTGTTCTGCAATCCTCCTTCAACACACCAGGTAAGAGGTACATTGCATTCACCTTCCGGTGGAGCCGGTTCCCCGTCTTCTACAGTAGCGTATTTATTATTGAAAACTTTTCCGGATGTGAATATTTCTATTGCATCGCAAACATCATCATTAGGAGGATTATCAACTACATTAATAGTAATGCTGGCTTCTCCGGAGCATGCTCCCATAGTGCCGGTGACAGTATATTTGATAGTGTCAGTGGGAGACGCAATAACCAGCGGACCGGTTGTAGTATTTAACCCTTCAGCAGGACTCCATAAATATGTATCTGCTCCATATGCTGCCAAAGGAATTGATTTCCCTTTTACAAGTAGTTTCTGTGAATAGGGCAGGAAAATATCAAGGGAAGTAACAACCTCCACATACGACTTTTTTTCCAGAGTTTTAGATCCGCCCGGGCCGGAAACAGTTAAAGAAATATTTTTTAATCCTGTATTGGAATATGATACAATATGCGGGCCTTTTGTATTTGCTGTTGCCGGATTTGCGCCTTCACCGAAATTCCATTCATACGAGTTAATGGTTCCGTTTGATGCGTCCTGAAAAACGATGTCTCCGTTAACACATACAATTTCCTTATTTGCGGTAAAGAAAGCATTGATAGCAGTACTCTTATCTGCATAAACACGTATGGAAAGATCTGCCTCATAATCTTCAATATCGCTGCCTAAAGGAAGCCATTTCTCACCGTCTTCACTTATCCAGAAACGTCCGGATGATTCAAGAACAGGCAGTGCGTAAGGTTCACCCTGATAAACAATTTCGGCTTCAACCGGAATTGGATAATTATAACCGGGAGTAAAATACTTCACTTTAACAAAATACTCCCCGGTAACCAAAGCTGGGATATCAAATGTATAGTATCCGGGAAACTTGCAAAAGTTGTTGGTGGAAGAAGCAATCAAACCATTCAGAATTGAATCTCCGGTGAATCCGGTGTATATTTCGATGTCAATAACACTTCCTGAAGAATTCACGAAAGTACCGATTTTATTAATAAACATTGTATTACCTGCTTCAAAACGGGCAACCGCACTGGCGGTCTCTTCTCTAAAACCAAATGACTGTGTAGCTCCAAGCCAGTCATACATAATCATAGTATCAATTTCAGTAAGTTCAACTCTTTCAGGGTAATACGAGCATGAGGATAAAAATTTTGAATCCTCATACGAAACATAATAATAACCATTGTTACCAAAGGATGTACCCCAGCTGTTTTTAACAATCCATGCTCCTTTGCCTTTGGGTTTTACGCTTTTACCGGTTACCGTAAGATTATCATCCCAGCCTACAACCAGCACTCCATGGTCAACCGGGGCGGTTCCGTCATAATAATAGGTGTCATTAATAGGATTCAGATAATTGCTGTAAAACCCCATATAAACCGATGCAGTAACAGCGCCATAATCCATAATGGCTTTCTTAATAATGTTGATATCCTTTGGAAGCCATATGGTTTGAGGTGAATAGGCTAATTTAACAAGTCCGGTTGATTTGCAGGTTGCTGTTGCAATCGGGTTATACGGATGACTTGTTTCGGTAACCGGTCCTGAAAGCCGGCTCAGGTAAGCTGCAGCAATATAATCAGATCCCCCGTCATTAATGCCTGCCTGAAAACCATGACATGTAGCCATATTCTGCTCAGACAGGTTCAGGGTAGAAGCAGTACCATACCCGAGTTTTAACCACCGGGATTCAATAGCTCCCATAGTTGAAAACGACCAGCAAGCTCCTGCGGGACCTTGATCCCTTACCGGAGTTACCCAGCCAAAATCCCTCAGGTTATAATAGGAAGGTAATGCATTTATGCTCTTTTTGCTTTCCGACCGTGTCAGGTTTTCATTAAAATGGATATTCATCGGTGAAGGCACATAACCGGTCTGATATCCATCCGTACTTTTCCTGGTGCCATTGATCCGGGAATAGTCCACATAATTCACATACTCCTTGTTGAGAGGGGAGCGTTCTACTCTCGACTGTGCCGAAATACGGGTAACAAAAATAGATACTAATAGCAGCAGAAATATTTTTCGCATAGCATTGTTTTTAAAAATCTGAATAGCCTTCTTTTGTAAAAATACAATAAATATTAAACCATGGATATTGCCATTTTGTTTAAAAAGGTGACTTTTTATGTGGATATTAATATCAAAAACATCGATTCCTCATTGAAAATAGCTAATTTCGCAAATCGCTTTATTGAGTTAATAATAAGAACTAATTGCATTAAAAAATGGGCTTTATAAATTCAATTCTTTCTGGGTTTTTGGGAAATAAATCTGATCGTGACCTGAAAGAAATTAATCCCTTCGTTGAGAAAATCCTCGCAATATACCCTGAAATTGTTACTTTAACTAACGATCAGCTTAGATCCCGTTCTGCTGCAATCAGGCAGAAGGTAAGGGATTACGTAGCTGAGGAAGAAAAGGAAACAGAAAGTATCAGGGAAAGAGTAGAGAATGATGACATTGATGTACAGGAAAAAGAAAAGCTGTATGATCGTCTGGATAAGCTTGTAAAAGAGATTGATAGCAAGTACGAAGAAGTGCTCAATGAGGTCTTGCCGGAGGTCTTCTCAATTGTTAAGGATACCGCTCGTCGTTTTACAGAGAATGAAGTAATTGAAGTAACGGCAAACGATAATGATCGAAATCTGGCTGCCGGTAGGGATAATATTGAAATTAAGGGCGATAAAGCTCTCTGGCATAACCATTGGATTGCGGGTGGAAATGAAGTAACATGGAATATGATTCATTACGATGTGCAGCTTATTGGCGGAGTTGCACTTCATCAGGGGAGGATTGCCGAAATGGGTACAGGCGAGGGTAAAACACTTGTTGCAACTTTGCCAGTATTTCTGAATGCTCTTACCGGCAAAGGAGTTCACCTGGTTACAGTAAATGATTATTTATCCAAGAGGGACTCTGAATGGATGGGCCCTATTTATCAGTTTCACGGACTTAGTGTTGATTGTATAGACAAGCATCAGCCAAATTCCGACGAACGAAGAAAAGCTTATGCCTGTGATATTACTTTCGGAACAAATAATGAATTCGGTTTTGATTATCTGAGAGATAATATGGCTCAGGTACCGAATGACCTCGTGCAACGAAGGCATAACTATGCAATTGTCGATGAGGTTGACTCTGTTCTTATTGACGATGCACGTACTCCTCTGATTATTTCCGGACCGGTGCCAAAAGGGGAGAATCAGGAATTTCTGGCTCTTAAGCCACGGGTCGAAATGATTGTTAATGCGCAGAAAAAACTTGTTACACAGCTTCTTGCTGACTCAAAAAAATTCCTTGCGGAAGGTAACACTGAAAAAGCTGGTTTTCTGCTACTCCAGGCCTACAAAGGTTTGCCTAAGAATAAAGCCCTGATAAAATTTCTGAGTGAGGAAGGAAACCGCACACTGCTGCATAAAACAGAAAATTTCTATATGCAGGAAAATAACAAAAACATGCCAAAAGTGACCGAAGAGCTGTTTTTTGTTATTGATGAAAAGCAAAATGCCATTGAACTCTCCGATAAGGGAATTGACATGCTCAGCCCTTCAGATGATTCTACTTTCTTTATCCTTCCTGATATCGGCTCAGAAGTTTCCGAGATTGAAAAATCTTCGTTGAACGATACTGAAAAACTACATCAGAAAGACAAACTGCTGCAGGATTATGCAGTTAAATCTGAACGTGTACATACAGTGAATCAACTTCTCAAAGCTTATTCTCTCTTTGAACTGGATGTTGAATACGTTGTAATCGAAAACAAAGTAAAGATTGTCGACGAGCAAACTGGTCGTATTATGGAAGGGAGAAGATATTCCGATGGTCTTCATCAGGCTATTGAGGCAAAGGAAAACGTAAAGGTGGAAGCCGCAACTCAAACATGGGCAACCATAACCCTTCAGAATTATTTCAGAATGTACCATAAGCTATCGGGTATGACCGGTACCGCTGAAACTGAAGCTGGTGAACTCTGGAATATTTATAAACTTGATGTTGTAGTTATTCCTACAAATATGCCCGTTATCCGTAAAGATTATGAAGACCTTGTTTATAAAACGAAAAGAGAAAAATATAATGCAGTAATCGACGAAATTGTTAACCTTGTAAATCACGGACGCCCTGTTCTTGTGGGGACAACATCTGTGGAAGTTTCCGAGTTACTTAGCAGGATGCTGAAACTAAAACAGATTCCCCATAACGTGCTGAATGCAAAGTTGCACCAGAGGGAGGCTGATATTGTTGCTGAGGCCGGTCGTAAGGGAACGGTTACAATCGCAACCAATATGGCCGGTAGGGGAACCGACATCAAACTCTCCAAAGAAGTTGTAAATGCCGGAGGTTTGGCAATCATTGGCACGGAACGACACGAATCCCGTCGTGTTGACAGGCAGTTAAGGGGTCGCGCAGGCCGGCAGGGAGATCCCGGTTCATCACAGTTCTTTGTTTGCCTGGAAGATGATCTCATGCGCTTATTTGGATCGGAAAGAATCGCAGGTATAATGGACCGCCTCGGGCTGAAAGATGGTGAAGTGATACAGCATTCAATGATTTCCAAATCCATAGAAAGAGCTCAGAAAAAAGTTGAAGAGAATAACTTTGGAATCAGAAAGCGATTGCTTGAATATGACGATGTAATGAACTCTCAGCGTGAGGTAATTTATAAACGACGCAGACATGCTCTTTTCGGTGAGAGAATAAGTGTGGATATTGCAAATATGATGGACGATATCGTTACCAACCTGGTAAGTAACTATCCCGGAGCGGACGATTTTGAGGATTTCAGGTTTGAATTAATACGTTCTCTTTCTATAGAATCTCCCTTTAATGCAGCACAGTTTAAAGAGCTGGAACCTTCACAGAAATCGGATGTGATTTTTAAACTTCTTCAGGAAACCTATAAACGAAAGGAAGACGCGATTGCCCGACAGGCTTATCCTGTCATAAAGGATGTGTTTGAAAAACAATCAGCTGTATATGAAAATATCGTAGTGCCAATGTCCGATGGTCAGAGACTTTTCCGGATAATAACCAATCTGTCTAAGGCTTACAAAACTGAAGCCAGAGAGTTGGTAAGGTCCTTTGAAAAAACCGTTATCCTGTCTAGCATAGATGACTCATGGAAAGAGCATCTTCGTGAACTGGATGACCTTAAACAATCGGTACAGAATGCCAGTTATGAACAAAAGGATCCTCTACTGATATACAAATTCGAATCCTTCGAACTTTTCAGAACTATGGTGGATGTAGTTAACCGATCAGTAGTTTCAACGCTGATGAAAGGACATATTCCATCAAGTGATCCTGCTCCGGTTCAAAAAGCTGCAGCACCAAAACGACTCGATTTGAGTAAGTTCGAAACGAATAAGTCGGAAACACCAAAATATAATGATCCAAGTGGATCACCCGACAAAAGAGCTGTTCAGCCGGTAAGGGTAGATAAAAAAGTCGGCAGAAATGAGCCATGTCCATGTGGAAGTGGCAAGAAATATAAAAATTGCCATGGAGTAGGATCTGCATAATTGCAAGTCCGGTTAAATACGGGTACCTGAATTTCTCAATGAAACCTGCTCCGGTTTACCAAGTCAAATACTCTGAAAAGAAATTGATTAAGTAAATGCCCGGGCAGTTAGAAAAGTTTAACAATAGCTTCAATTTTCTTGTAAAGATCTTTACTGGCAGGTATTAATGGAAGTCTGAGGTAATTTGGTACGATTCCCATTACATCCAGAAATGCTTTAATGCCTGTTGGGCTTCCCTCGGCGAAAACGAGATCAATCACAGGGAGCATTTTGTAATGAATTTTTCTGGCTTCGGCAGTTTTTCCATCAAGCATCAGTTTAACCATCGAAGAAAATTCAGCCGGAAATGCATTAGCCACTACTGAGATTACTCCTGAGCATCCCAGACTTATAAGTGGAAAGGTTAATGCATCATCCCCGGAAATAACATGAAGAGTAGACGGTTTGTCCTTTAAAATATTCATTATTTGGGGCAGGTTGCCGCTTGCTTCTTTAACGGCAAAAACCTGTTGACCGAATTCCTTAGCTAATCGCAGAGTTGTTTCTGATGTAAGATTTGTACCTGTCCTGCCGGGTACATTATACAAAATTACCGGTAGCGGACTTGCCAGAGCAATTGATTTGTAATGTTGATAAAGACCTTCCTGACCAGGTTTATTATAATATGGTGTAACGCTTAATAATGCATCAATCCCGTCAAAGTTGGTATTCTGGATGGAGTGAACTAATTCAAGTGTGTTGTTTCCACCAACACCCTGAACCAGAGGAACCCGTTTATTGTTAACTTCAACAACCTGATTAACAATCGCAATCTTTTCATCCCGGGTCAGCACAGGGGTTTCTCCGGTTGTACCTAAAACAACCAGATAATTCACGCCTTTATTAATAAGAAAATTTACCAGTTTTTCCAGTGATTTAAAATCGACGCTTCCGTCCTTTCTAAAGGGCGTAACAATTGCTACACCTGTTCCTAAAAATCTTTTGTAAGGCATGAAAATATTATTAAAAAGTTGCTGGTTGGGGATTATTTAAGATTGACACATAGTTTTTGATTTGCTGAATCAAAAATTCAATTTTGTACTCACTATGTATATCAATCATCAGATCAAGGTTATTATCGTTTTCTGTAAACTTTCCAACCTTAAACAAGGCAGGGGATAATGTTGAAATATAGCGTAGCGGAAAATAATCAACCAGACTCAGTTCAAAAAGAATATCAAATTTTCTCGAAATAAATTTCAGGGCATCCGGATGAGATGGTCTGAAGAAAAAATCAAGATCACGGGCACAAAAGATGTTTATATTATCCCTGAAAAGCAGATCGCTTCGTATTTCCTCTGCATTGGTATATCCCAGGAGAAAACAATCTATCTGTAAGCCAGTCAGATATTTACTGAATTCCTTTACAAATGGAAAATCTGCAGTGTTTTCCGCATCAAATAGTATTCCTACGGTTTTGGCCGTATTGAAATTCTGCACCTGCTTATGCCTTAATAAGGCCCTGGCTTTTTTTGCAAGACTTTTCTCCCCGTAAGAAGACCTGATTTTACTGAATAGTTTCACGTTGCAATATTACAAAAAAGGAAAGTAAATGTTTGTTCCGGATTCATGAATTATATTTTTTTGTTTTAATATGTGTAAATCCGAATATTCAATGAATTACCATGAAAAAGATTATGAATTTAGCATTCCTAAAAACTCATCTTCCGATATAACAGGTATTCCAAGCGACTCAGCCTTCCTGAGTTTATCCGGTCCGGGTTTACTGCCTGCAATCAGGAACCGGGTACCCGAACTGATTCCGGACATGTTTTTTCCGCCGTTTTTTTCTATGGCAGATTTAATTTCATCTCTGGAAAAGTTTTGAAAAGTACCTGAAATTACAAAACTCCTTCCTTCGAGTTTCTGGCTGATATTTCCTTTGTCCTCCTCACTCATAGTGAAACAAAGACCAGCAGCGATAAGACGTCCAACGATCTCCCTGTTAGCAGGATGTGCAAAATATTCTGCAACACTACCCGCAATTCTTTCTCCCACTTCATCAACATTTATCAGTTCTTCTTCTGTTGATGAGATTATCCTGTCGAGACTTCCAAAATGCCTGGCAAGTTTTTTAGCAACTGTTTCTCCGACAAACCGGATCCCCAAAGCATACAATACACGGGGAAAAGGAATTTTTTTCGACTCTTCAATACTTTGTAAAAGGTTATTAGCAGATTTTTCAGCAAAACGTTCAAGCATAACAAGTTGCATGAATTCCAGCTTGTAGAGATCTGCGATATTGGCTATCAGTTTATGCCGGAATAGCTGATCTATGGTTGCTTCTGCAATATTGATATCCATTGCCTTACGACTTACAAAGTGCTCAATCCTGCCCTTTATCTGAGGGGGACAGGCATAGGTATTCGGACAATAATGAGCTGACTCGTCGGGATTACGCAGGAGTGTGGTTCCACATTCGGGACATTCGGTAATAAAACTGAAAGTCTGACTACTGGAATCCCTGGCTGCAATGTCAACACCTACAATTTTGGGAATTATTTCCCCGCCTTTTTCAACATAAACCCAGTCACCCAGACGCAATCCAAGCAATTCTATCTGGTCTGCATTGTGCAGACTTGCGCGCTTTACCACTGTGCCGGCCAGATTAACCGGCTCAAGATTAGCAACGGGTGTAACTGCACCTGTTCGTCCTACCTGGAATGAAACACTGTTAAGCTTCGTTCTTGCCTGTTCTGTTTTGTATTTATAAGCTATTGCCCAGCGGGGAATTTTTGCAGTAAAGCCAAGTTGTTTCTGATAATCGTAAGAATTAACCTTTATAACGACGCCATCCGTGTCAAATGGCAGCGATTTTCGGGCAGTTTCCCAGTATTCAATGAAAGTAAAAACATCTTCCAGATTTTTAGCTTTCCGCATATATTGAAGGGGGATTTTAAAACCCCAGCCTGAGGCTTTTGTCAAGCTCTCATAATGAAATGGTGTAGGAAGATTTTCCCCGGCAAGATAATACAGGAAACAATCAAGGGGCCTTTTTGAAACTACCGATGAATTCTGAAGTTTCAGAGTGCCTGCGGCAGCATTTCTGGGGTTGGCAAAAACCATTTCACCGCTTTCTTCACGCAGACGGTTCATTTTATCGAATCCATCACGGGGCAGGAATATTTCGCCACGTATTTCAAATTCTTCAGGATAACCGGTGCCTTGAATTTTCAGTGGAACACTGCGAATAGTTTTAACATTGCGGGTTACATCATCACCCTGCTCTCCGTCACCACGGGTAACAGCTTTTGATAAAACACCATTCCGATAACTCAGGCTTATAGCCACCCCGTCGTATTTTAACTCGCAGACATATTCAAAATCTTCCGTAATTACTTTACGCACTCTGGTATCGAATTCTGTAAGTTCCTCTCTTGAGTAAGTATTTCCGAGGGACATCATTGGATATTTATGCTTTACCTGTTCAAATTCCAGATTGATATCGCTGCCAACTCTTTGGGTAGGGGAGTTGGGATCATCAAATTCAGGGAAGAGCTTCTCCAGTCCGGTTAATTCACTTAAAAGCGCATCAAACTCAAAATCGGATATAACAGGTTGATTTAAAACATAATACTGGTAATTATGCTTATTTAAAACCTCGCGTAGTTTGCTTATTTGAATCTGAGCCTGCTCTCTGTCCATAATTTATAAATCTGCTGAGCTAAAAATTTCCTATTCCACAATAAATCGCTTATTCAGATTTCCTCCTTTGGTTTGTATACTGATCAGATAGATTCCGGGTCGGTAATCTGCAACATCAAGCAATAAATCAGAATCAGTATGAAATCTCTCTATTATTTTTCCATCGATAGAGAAAATTTCAATTCTTGCTTCTGAATCCAGACCGCTGATTGTTATAAAATCTCCGGAAGGAACTGGAAATACTTTTAATCTTTCGGCACGTTCATTAGAAATTCCTGTAAAATTTATTCCATAATCGGGTCTGAGGGCATCACGGCTGTAAAAGACTTCATCCAGTGAAAAATTAATGGTGCCGACCAGATAAAAAGGAATTGTAATATCTTCCAGAGTATTGGCTGATACTGCGGGAGCCCCGTTTAAAGGTAAAAAGTTTTTAAGGGGAATAGATACCAGATGCCACTTGTTATCCCTCTTAAACTGCGAAGTTGTTGCACCTGCAGCATATTTTATTTCCCAGCCCTGATCTGCCAGATTCTTAAACCCAAAAACAAATTCCTGAGTACTTGCTGTTTTTATAATGAAATTCATATATCCGTTGGCGAATGCAGATAAATCTATGGGATCATCGGATTGTAACCCAAAACCATTCCAGGTTGAAGTATTAGCATTAAAAGCAATAACATCTTTACCATAAAACGGAGTTACTTTGGGTGCTGTGAATCCGTTCCAGACATACAGATGACCTGAACCTGCAAAATCAAGTCTTTTGGTGATGGCAGGATGTTCAGCAAAAAGTCCGAAATACTGATCCGTAATTGTACCTCCGCTGTATTCTTCTTTCCAGATGATGTTATCGACAGAAATTTGCTGTGTTGAGGCAGCTCCTGCTCCACTGATCTTGAAAAGTGTTTCCATTTTAGAAAAATCAACGGTTCCGGTAAATTCCGTCATTGGAATAATTATCTGTTGCCAGGTATTATCACGATCGGGATTATAAAACTTATCAGCATTCAGAACAAGCGAAGCACTCTGACCAAGTGTGTCAGAAATACTAAGTTCCAGGTTGGCTGTATAATTTGTTTTAATCATAAAGCTAACGGAACCGTTTTGATAGCCCGACATGTTTCTAAGGGTCAGAGCTTTAACCCCAACATTAAAACCGGTTGCGGCCTGAGTTTTATAACTTAGGATCTGAACACCTTCAAAAGGAACTGTCAGGTCAGTGTCCAGACCTTCGGAATTAACTACTGCATCAAACTTCGGATTCAGCGCAGCAAAAAGATTATTTTCTGAAAATACACCAAAATCTCCTTCAACAGGATGAGGACCAACTGTGAAATTTTCCTGACCTTCGATCTGATAAAGTTTAATGTAATCGACATACATTTTTGCAGGAAAAGGAGCCGTTATTTCTCCGGGGGTTTTTATATCAGGCAGAATACCACCTACGGCCAGATTAATCAGTATAAAATTAAAATAGTCCTTATATTCCTCAAGGTCCAGACCCGTAAGGGCAAAGTTAAAAATCAGGGTAGTACTGTCAAGGTAGGTTTTAATGTATGTTGGAGTCCATTCCATTGAAACCAAATGGTAACCATCGCTCAAATCAACTGCTGCAAGTCTGGATGTGCTGTGATCAGCTCTGGCATTATTATATTCCCAATGGGTAGCGGAGGCAACGAAGCTGTTTACAGAATCCAGCGCGATTCCCTCTTTATGTCCCATCTCCAGGATATCTATTTCACCCATTGCCGGCCAGCCAATGGAAGTAAATCCTTCGGTCCAGAAAGCGGGCCAAAGTCCGTCCTTCAGATCAGGAATCCTAATCCGGGCATCAAGCCTGCCGAATTTAAAAGAGAATTTCGTATTGGTATCAACCCTTCCGGAGGTAAATGAATAACCTTTATAGGTTTCGGATTCAGCTGTAATAATGAGGCAGTTATTTCCATTTCCATCATCACCCACGCTTACATTATCTGTATTATAAAACTGGAGCTCTGCATTTTGTGCGGTATTCCATATTCCGATTCTTTCTTCTACATTCCAGATGCTTGAATCGAGGGAAAACCCGTCAAATTTTTCTTCCCAGACTAAATGGTATGTTTGTGCATAAATGCTTGCCGAACACGCAAATACGATAATAAACGTCAGCCTTCTAATGATTTGGTTCTTCATAATTTCTTTGAGGAATTAAATACTTATTCATGCAAAAATAACCAATTGATTGAATAAATCAGTTTTCTGATTCTTAATTCGAATTTGCGGGGTGATATCAATGTAAATCTTCTGAAAAAGCCAGTTTGGTAAATGAATTTTTCGACAAGTGAACTGGCATGCGTCAAAAGGTCTCTGTGAATCAGATCCCCCGGGATAAAAATATTATTAAATTTTAATACGGTTTAAATGTTTTTATCTATTTTTATTCCATAGCTGCGTCAATCTTACTATTCCAGATAAAAGTGGAGACCAGATACCATCAATAAACGGGGCGACTCCGAAAAGCCATATGAGTAGGAAGTTTTTTAGTAATATTAAATTAAAATGGATTCACAAAAAGTTGACATGTTCGTGATTTCAAATTCTAAATTTTTTGAGAGTAATCAGGTTCATTTAATCAGAGAAAGATTGCTTACAGTTGATGATTCAAAATGGATAATGATCTCAACCTTACAGTTTAAAGATCCTACAGTTAGCATTATTCTTTCTGTCTTAGTCGGGAGTTTTGGGATCGACCGCTTCATAATTGGTGATACCGGATTAGGCATTGGTAAACTGTTAACCTGCGGAGGTCTGGGTATATGGACCATCGTAGATTGGTTTCTTATTATGGGTGCAACAAGGGAAAAGAATATGGAAATGCTTCAGAAGTATTTATTCTAATGTCATTAACCAGAAATAAACTATACTTGCTTTTATTGGTTTCGTGTGCTGTGGGGTATTGCTGGATACTTTATAATTTAAGTAATTCAGGGAAAAACGACAGTGAAGCAGTTGTGTGTTTAATAAAGCACGTAACCGGCGTTCCTTGCCCCTCATGTGGTGCGACACGATCTGTTATGTCATTCTTTGACGGAAGGATTTCTGAAGCACTTTATTTAAATCCAATCGGACTCATACTGTTTCTGGTAATGACAATTTCTCCCATTTGGATAGCATTCGATTATATAAGAAAAAAGGAATCCCTTTTTATCTTTTACAAAAGAGCAGAACGTTTATTTCAAAAAAGGGTAGTTGCCATTCCGGCGATAATTCTTGTAATTGGAAACTGGGTGTGGAATATAATAAAAGATATATGATAACAAGTAACCGATTTGTATATGAACCCGGAGAGCATGAGCTTGAAAAGGCTTCCAACTCATACGTGATGTCATTAGTTGCGATAATCGGAGGGTTCCCGTTTCCGATTATAAACCTTCTTGCAACTTTTATTTTTTATCTCGGCAACAGGAAGGGAACTTATTATGTGCGCTGGCATTGCCTGCAGGCAATGCTTTCGCAGCTCACAGTATTTTTTATGAATTCAGTGGGTTTTTGGTGGACTATTTCAATAATTTTTGGTGTAAATCAGATAAGTAATTCATACATAGCATATCTGATAACAATTTTTCTTTTTAACCTGGCTGAGTTCGCTGGCACAATTTTTACGGCTGTTCATTCCCGGAAAGGAAATCATATTGTATGGTGGTTTTATGGGGATTTAACAAATTTAATATGTAAACCATAACATGAGAAAACTTACTATTCAGGGTATAGGAATACTTGGATTATTCTTTTTTATCTGGTTTGCACTTAGTGAGGTGGATTGGATGAAGCTTTTTAATGTCAATCATGTTACCAGAACAACTGAAGAGAAACTGGGAGAGTTATTCTGGGATTGGTTCAAAAAAGCAGAAAAAGAGGTAGAAAATGAAAAAATAATCCGTAGCATCGACAGCATCCTGGTCAGAATCTGTGATTCCAATTCCATCGATAAATCATCGGTAAAGATGCATATTTTGGTAAATGAAGAGGTAAATGCATTTGCTCTTCCCGACGAACACCTGATACTTTACACAGGGCTCCTTAAAGCGGCTCGTAATGAAGCTGAGTTAAGCGGAGTAATATGTCATGAGCTGGCGCATATGCAGTTGAATCATGTTACGAAAAAGCTGATAAAGGAAACAGGATTATCCGTTTTAATTTCAATGACTACAGGTAATAACGCCGGAGATTTAATAAAAGAAGCGGCAAAAATGCTTTCCTCAACAGCTTACGACCGAAAACTCGAAAAGCAAGCTGATATTGTAGCCGCCGACTACCTGATTCAATCCGGATTAAGCCCTGTGGGCTATGCTGATTTCTTATCCCGACTTGCTGAGAATGATTCAGATGCCGAAAATAGTTTAACATGGATTAGTACTCACCCGGAATCAAAGAAAAGAGCAGAATATATCAGGGAGTACAGAACCGATGAGCCCCAAAGACGTGAAGCTATTTTATCGGAAGCATCGTGGAATGAATTAAAAGCTGCTCTTAATGAAAATCCTTAAGGCAATACCCCTCCGAACCTAACCTCAATAAAAACTATTATGAAAAAATTCCCTCCATGGTTGAATATTCTTATTGGAATGCTTGCTGGGGTATTATTCGGTCTCCTCTCGGTTTGGTTCAACTGGGACCTTTTTACACTTAACTGGATTAAACCCTGGGGAACAATTTTTCTTAATCTTCTGAAATTAATTGCAGTTCCTCTTGTTTTTGTCTCGCTTGTGAAAGGTATATCCAGTCTTAAAGATATCTCCAAGTTCAGAAGAATTGGTTTAAAAACCATTGTTTTATTTATTACGACAACCGTTTTTGCAATTTCTGTTGGTCTTATACTTGTGAATATTATCAGGCCTGGTGATGTGTTTCCGGCTGACAGAAAAGTTGAACTCAGCGAAAAATTCAGTACTAAAATTGCCGAAAAGCAGGAAGAAGCCGGAAAAATAGTTGATGAATCCCCGCTGAACTTTATTGTTGAAATAGTACCCGATAATATTATAGCCGCAGCAACTGATAATTCCAACATGCTTAAGGTAATCTTCTTCGCTATTTTGTTTGCTATTGCAATGATTCTGCTACCTGAAACAAAAACACAAACAGCTTCTGCATTTTTCGATAATCTTAATGACATCATACTCAAGTTAATCGACATGATTATGAAAACGGCTCCATTTGGTGTATTTGCACTTATGGCCGCTCTGGTTGTCGATTTTTCCGGTGATAAGGAAGTGTTTTTTGCACTTGGCTTGTATATGATTACTGTTATTACAGGTTTGTTGTTTCTTATTCTTCTTGTTTACCCGTTCCTTGGCAGAATTGTCTCGGGTATGAAATATAACAAGTTTATTAAAGCGATACTTCCTTCACAAATGGTAGCCTTCACCACAAGTTCCAGTGCAGCAACCCTACCTGTCAACCTGAGTCAGTGTATAAATGAATTCAAGGTACCGCGTGGAATTGCGAATTTTGTTCTGCCAGTAGGTGTTACAATTAATATGGATGGCACAAGTCTTTATCAGGCTGTTGCTGCAGTATTTATCGCGCAGGTTTTCGGAATGGATCTCACATTCGGGCAACAAATGATTATTATATTAACTGCATTGATTGCCTCAATCGGTAGTCCGGGTATACCGGGTGGAAGCATAGTTATGCTTATTATTGTTTTAAATTCTGTTCATATTCCCGTTGAAGGAATGGCACTTATCCTGGGCGTGGATCGATTACTGGATATGCTCAGAACCGTTGCAAATGTTACCGGAGATGTTGTTGTTGCTACAATTGTGGCAAAAAGTGAAAATGGACTTAATCTTGATCCGGAAAAAGAAGGAATTCCATTTGAAGACATTTCCTGAGCTATCGGATAATTAGTTTTATCCTTTTTCTATTGTGATAACCAGCTTCATAAATAACTGCATATGTCATTATTTGCATTGAGATTCTTCTTTACGTAACTTGCTCAAAAATTTCTTTGAGCATCCCTGGTCAAAATATGGTTATATCCTTTAAGGATGAGATGGTAAGGCTGTTTATTATCAGTTTTGCTGTTTTCATTTTCATACTTTTTTTTCAACCATTTCCGCTGGGAATGCTGGATTATAATAATCGTCTACTGTATGTTACAGGTTTCGGTGCCATATATTTTGTACTTGCCTGGTTAATTTTTATCCTGCTTCCATTTACGTTTCCCGATTCGTTTAAATTAAAAGAATGGGAAAGCGGACCTCCGATTATTCTGGTTGTAATATTGCTATGCATTACAACCACCGCTTTCACTTTTTATATCCGGTATGTGGGAATGGCTCCGCTCTCAATCTACATTGTTTTTAAAATAGTTCTGGTTTGTTTACTTCCATTGATAATTATGAAAATGCTGTACAAGATGAAATCCATGGAAACTGAAATCAGCATTTTGCAGAAAGAAAACAGAGCGTGCATCGAAAAATTGATTGAAGAAGAAAAAGTTGCCGGTGAAGAACAATTCGAAATTGTTTCTGAAAACAAATCCGAAAAACTAAGCCTGAAATTTAAGGATGTTGTTCTCGTTAAATCAGCCGATAACTATTTTGAAATAATCTACCTTGTTAATGATATTGTTGAGAAAAGGATGGTTAGAAATACTCTCAAAAGCATTGAATCGCAATTAATTATGCAAAAACGCTTTGTACGTTGCCACCGCACCAGAATAGTGAACACATTGTTTATTGATAAACTTCAACGGGATTTCGGCGGTTATTATGTTAAAATGAATTGTTTTGACGAAAAGATTCCAGTTTCAAGACAATTTTTATTGCAAATAAAATCGGCTATTTCCGACCGTAATTAGGCATACTGTTCACCCCATTTCTGATTGCATTCGCCACAAATTCTCTATTTTACTCCCTGAATATTGTTACATAGCCCTATTATTTCCTGAAGTTCTGAATTCATCGTAAAGTTGCGGCTTAACAAATTTCAGGATACCATGGCAAACTTTGTTGATAATTACTGCGAATTTCCTACTGTTTTAAGAAGACCCATGTGGCGGATATGGCATAACCTTCTTATCAGGTTTGATAAAGATAAAACAGTTAATTTCATGAATTATGGTTACGCCGGTCTGAACGGCGATCCTCTGCTTAAGCTGGATAAGGAAGATGAAAAGAATCGTTATTGCATACAACTTTACGACCATGTTGTCAGTAGTAAAAATATTGAGAACATAAATGTGCTTGAAGTAGGGTCCGGACGGGGAGGAGGAGCCCATTATCTTGCACGGTATCACAAACCGGCAAGGTACACCGGGGTAGATATTTCTTCAGGTGTAATCAAATTTTGCAACCGGTTTTATAAATATCCGGGTCTATCATTTGTTGAAGGCAGGGCCGAAAAAATACCCGTGGAAACTGGTTCTTATGATGCCGTCGTTAATGTTGAGTCAGCCCGGTGCTATTCCAGCATTAAAACTTTTTTTCAGGAAGTCCACCGCGTTTTAGTTCCTAAGGGACATTTTTTCTTTGCCGATATGATTGAAAATGGAGAAGTTGAAACGATAAGGGAACAACTCAATTCTACTGGTTTTGAAATACATAGTGAGACTGATATTACAAAAAATGTTGCAAAGGGACTCGAACTGGATAACCAGAGAAGAGAAGAGTTGATTCAAAAGCGCATCCCGGGAATGCTGCAAAAACTTTTTAATAATTTTGCCGGGACCAAAGGTACTAAGCGTTTCGAATCGTTTAGCAACGGGAAATTTGAATACTGGAGTTTTGTCCTGGTAAAAATCCCTGTGAGCAACTAGGAAGCGCATTGTTATTTCTTATTAATAAATTAAAAGACTTTAAGTCAATATATATGACTTAAGGTCTTCTTTGTAATTGGTCTGATCCACTTATTCTTTCCCCGTTTTATATAATTAGTATTACTTATTATTTACTTTTGCTAAAACCAGCTTAATTTTTACCTTTTGCAAAAATCCATCGGAAATTTCCTGAATCTGGCAATTTTCTTGTTTCTGTTTTTCCCATTGCATGGTGAATACAAGACAAATGTTCAATCCATTTCACGGCGCGAAGGCTTGTCAAATGGCGCAGTCAATACCATTGTAAAAGATGCTGAAGGGTACATCTGGTTTGGAACCTGGAACGGACTAAACCGTTATGATGGAAGCAGCATTAGAACCTATATGCCAGGTACTAATCCCAGTTCTATACATAATCATGTCATCAGAGAGATTTATCCTGCATCAGACGGATCATTATGGATGCTTACCAATAAGGGAATAACTTTATATGATAATTATTCCGATAAGTTCACTTCTTTTTTTACCAGTGAATCTGACAAAATAAACTATGAAAAAGATATTTGCTTAAGCCAATCTGATACATTTGGAACCTTTGTTTCAATATTTGGAAGCGGGATTTTTAAGTACAATCCTTCATCAGGTATATTTGACAAATTGATATTCGACAGCTCCTCTGTTGATTATGCAACTGATATTATCTGGATTCATCAATATAATGCTCATATTTATTGTATCGACTCCAATGGTAAACTATTAAAGATTTCAGGTAAAAGCATTAAAGAAGTTTTGCAATTGCCAAAAATAGATGCCATTACTGCATCAGTTTCATTTGATGTTGGTCATCACCATTATATCCTTATTGCTCAGCGATCGGCAAGTGCACTGATGATTGACTTGAAAACCAATGTTTTAGAAGAAATAAGAATTCCTGATGAAATAATAACCTCATTTGCTATTTCACAGGATAAAAATACTGTGTGGACAGGGACAGAGAACGGTGAGGTATATAGTTTCAATCCGGAAGATAAACATTTTAGGCTTCAATACAGCCTTTCTGATTTGTTGATGGATAATCCCATTAATACCAGAATCTTAAGTATTTACGAAACTGCCCCTGATATTCTCTGGATAGGTACAGATGGAAATGGAGTTTATACGATTAAACTAACCGATTTTCCGAATAAGAGTATAACTTCCAGTCAGCTGGCCTATCCCATTGTGAGAAGTATTCTGGTAACCCGAAAAGGGGACATTTTAGTGGGTACAAAAGGAGGAGGAATAGATATTTTTAATGCTAATGGATTACACCTTGATGAAATCACTGTAAAAAATGGATTAACCAATAATTCAGTACTTTCATTTTATGAGGCTGAAGATGGTTCAATATGGATAGGGACTGACGGACAGGGTGTTGATATACTGGCACCCGACTATAAAACGATCCGAAATTATCCACTTGATTTTAAGGCAGGTAATGATATCAATTTCGCATCTGTTTACAGAATATTTGAAGATAGTGACAAACGAATTTATCTGGGAACCAGCGGATATGGAGTTATACGACTGGATTTCGATAATACCGGATCTCGAATACCAACTGGTTATGAGCAGCTTATCCTTGATAAAAGCATTATTGCTCCTGCCCAGCAAAAGCAGATTGTGTATGCAATGACAGAAGAAAAACCTGGAATTATCTGGATCGGAACCCGGGGTCTTGGCGTATTTCGGTATAACACAATTACAAAAAGGGTTATGGAACAGTATTCCTCCTCAACACACCCGGGTTTAATTAAAAATGATGATATCCTTTCACTTTTTTCAGATATAAACCATCAGATTTGGGTCGGAAGCAGCAATGGTTTGTTCATATTGAATCCCTTAACATCTGATACGTTATCGCAAAATGCCTTTAAAGTAAACTCTGATCTTTCAAATATCAGTATTCATGGTATTCAGCTGGATAAATTGGGGAATTTATGGGTGACCACAAACATTGGACTATCTCTGGTCGATCCTGAAAGGAAAAATGTAAGGAGTTTCAATTCAAAGGACGGTCTTGTAAATTTTGAGTACAGCGATGGGGCGTCGTTTTACGATTCCGGTTCAGGTAAACTTTACGTAGGAGGTACAATGGGAATAGATATCATTCAGACCGATGAATTATTTTTTAATTCATATTTTCCTCCAATTGTATTTAATCAGTTATTTATCAGAAATCAGCCTGTTCAAATCAGTGAAGAAGGGATATTGAAAGGGAGGATAAATCTGCAAAAAACAATAAGACTTAAGTATGATCAGGAACCCTTTTCCTTTGCCATTTCGCCTCTTTCTTTCTGGGGCCAGGAGAGGTATAGGATTTCATACAGACTTGTCAATTATGATGATTTATGGATTAATAATCCAAATGATCAGTTTATTAGTTTTTCGAACCTTTCCTCTGGCACATACTTTTTACAGGTGCGAATCAGCGATGAAAGCGGTAATTGGTCTAATCAAATCAGGGAACTTGAAATAACAATAGATCCTCCGTACTGGCTTACTTCATATGCAATTGCCGGCTATATAATTTTGTTTGGATTAATCCAGCTTATTATAATAACAACTTACAGAAAAAGGGAATCCAGAAAAAAAGAATATGTTCTTCAGGAGTATAAAAAAAGGAAAGAAGAAGAATTGCAAAGCTACAAACTTGAGTTTTTTACAAATGTAGCGCATGAATTTCGAACTCCGCTTACACTTATTACTTCTCATATTCATGCATTACTGGAGGATGCCAAAGAAACAGCTGAAAATCCCCGTCTGCTGAAAATCTTTAATAATAGCATAAAACTTCAGAAACTGGTATTGGAAATCATGCAATTCAGAAAGCTTGAGAAAGGTAAAGAACCTTTGAATATTCAGCTTTTAAACCCGGTTAAACTTGTATCAGAGGTTATTTCTGACCTTGAGACAATTGCACAAAAAGGAAATGTCCATTGTGAGCTCATTGCTGAAAATAAGGATTTGACTTTTAAAACTGACGCAGATAAATTTCAACGTATTGCTTCCAATTTAATTTCGAATGCATTAAAGTATAACAAGCAGGGAGGCTTTGTCAGAGTCTTTATTGGTTTAGAGCATTCTGCACTTAAACTTGTTATTGAAGATAATGGAATGGGAATAAAACCTGAGTTTAGTGACAAAATATTTGAACCTTTCGGGATATCATCGGCCAGAAAAAAAGGAGGTTTCCCGGGATATCGTTCAACCGGACTTGGACTGGCTGTTACCAGGGGATTGGTAGAACTTCTCAAAGGTGAAATAAGTTTTGAAAGCAGGTTAGAGGAGGGCACGAAGTTTTCCTGTCTCTTTCCTGACATCCTGCAGATTAATCCTGATGAATTGCCTTCAGAAGCTTATAAAGATTCAGAAGAATACGGTTACATCGATGAAACAGGTGCAAATGATTTGTTTATTGATTCTATGCAACCATCCGGAAAACCTTTAATTCTTGTTGTTGATGATGAACCTGAAATTCTGATGTTGCTCAGGGATTTCTTACAGGCGGATTATGATATAATCTTTGCGGAAAATGGTGTTGAAGCATACAATAAGGTATTATCTGAAATGCCTGATCTTATTGTATCAGATGTTATGATGCCTGAAATGGATGGAATTGAATTATGCTCCAAACTAAGGGCTAATTTTGATACCAGCCACCTTCCCGTTATTTTCCTTGCTGCAAAAGGTGAAATAGAGGATCGTATTGCCGGATTAAAAGCCGGAGCCGATTCTTACATTCCTAAACCATTTCATCCTGAACATCTTAAAGTCAGGATAGAAAAACTTCTACACTTAAGAGCCAGCATAATGAGTCGTTTTGCAAGGAAAGAGAATAATTCCAGCCTCGTTTCAGAAATCGAGGATCCTTTTTTTGGGAAATTACTCAGTTTTATTGACGAGAACCTTGATGATGTAAATCTTTCTTCCGAAAAAATATGTGATAAGCTCGCTATCAGTAAGTCATCTTTATATAATAAAACTAAGTCAGTGCTTGGAATAACTCCTCACAGCCTGATATACCAGCGTCGTTTGAGCAAAGCAGCAATACTCCTTAAATCGACACCTATGACAGTAAGTGAAATTATTGACCACACAGGATTTGCCAGCAGAACTTATTTCTATGATCTCTTTAACAGGGAGTATGATTGCTCTCCCTCGGAATACAGGAATCAAAAACAATTAAAGTAGCCCTTAATTCCTGTAAAACTTTTATTAGAAAATGACGAGTGATTATATGGATTTGGCAGCTGCCGGCTCAAATAATTACTGGAATTTCTTAAATATCATAATTTTAGTTACAATTTACACCTCAACGGACAGTTTACGGAACCAGACGGACAGAACTTTGACTAATTCCATTGTAGCTTTGTTCTTTCTCAACTGACTATTTATGGACATAGCTGCCCGATTTCTTCATAACCCGCTTTTACGCCCATCTGATCTTGAACCAGGTATTGAAGGAATGGAAATAGTATGTCTCCTTAATCCGGGAGTTTTTCAATTTGATGGCAAAATATGGCTTTTACTGCGTGTTGCTGAAAGACCAATTCAGAAAGTAGGTAAAATAAGCTTTCCTGTGTATAATTCCAGAGGTGATATTGAGATTCTGAACTTTGAAAAAAATGATCCGGACCTGGATGCTTCTGATCCCAGAATTATTAAGTATAAGAAAAAAGATTATCTCACTACTTTATCCTATTTAAGACTTGTTTGCAGTGACGATGGATACAGGTTTTATGAGCCTGAAGGATATTCGCCTATTTTTGGTAAAGGAGCACTTGAAACATTCGGAATTGAAGATTGCAGGGTTGCCTCAATGAAAGACGAATTTTGTCTCTCATTCACTGAAGTCTCTGAATATGGGGTAGGAGTTGGACTTATCAGAACTAAAAACTGGAAGGAATTCAATCGTGAAGGCATGATTTTCCCCCCGCATAATAAGGACTGTGCAATTTTCGAAGAAAAGATCAACAATAAGTATTATGCTTTGCATCGCCCAAGTAGCCCTGAACTTGGAGGAAATTACATTTGGCTGGCCGAGTCACCAGATCTAATTCACTGGGGAAAACACAAATGCATTGCAACATCCCGTCCGGATATGTGGGATTCGGCAAGGATTGGAGCGGGGGGAGCACCAATAAGAACTGAATTTGGCTGGCTCGAAATATATCACGGAGCTAATGCAGAGCATAATTATTGCCTGGGTGCTCTGCTTCTTGATTTGAACGATCCTTCAAAAGTTATAGCAAGGAGTATTGAGCCTATCATGGAACCTCTAATGGATTATGAAAAAACAGGATTCTTTGGCAAAGTGGTATTTACCAATGGTCATATTCTGAGAGGGGACATTATTACAATATACTATGGGGCCAGTGATGAAGTAATATGTGCTGCAGAATTTTCGATGAAACAAATTTTAAGTACCCTTCTTCAATCTTAATTAATCAAAATTTGAGAGAGTTATGATAATTAATACTATAAATAACCCGAACCCATAAGAATTTAAATTGCTTTGGAATAAAAACAGCATAGAATAATATAATGAGTGTTTCAAAATCCGAATTGAAAATTGGCATTGTTGGTGCTGGAGGTTTTGCTGAATTTGCGGCAAAGACTTTTCTTAAGGTACCAGGGGTTAGAATTGTGGCAATTGCTGACATAAATTATTCAGCCGCTGATAAGCTCGCAAAGGAACTATCTGCAAAATCTTATTCTGATTACGAATTGCTTTTGACCGACAGCAATGTTAGTCTCGTTTATATTGCCACACCACCATTTTTACATTATTCTCAATCAAAAGCAGCCTTAATGGCAGGGAAGCATGTAATATGTGAAAAACCAGCTGCAATAAAAACATCAGAAGCAGAGGAACTTGTTGCTCTTGCACAAAGAACTAAATTACTTTATGTAGTAAACCTTATGCAACGCTACAATCCTTTGAGCTCAGTTGTTAAAAGCATAGTAAATGAGAAAATCCTCGGAGAATTTCTTCATGGATTTTTTGAAAATTATGCCAGCGACGAAAAGCTAAATCAAGAACATTGGTTTTGGGATGAAGGAAAAAGTGGCGGAATCTTTATTGAACATGGAGTACATTTTTTTGATTTGTTTTCGGGCTGGCTTGGAAAAGGTGAAGTTATTCATGCAGCGCAATGGCAAAGACCAGGAGTAAAAAACAAGATAATTGACAGGGTTCAGGCTACAGTTAACTATTCAAAAGGTCCGGTTACATTTTACCATGGTTTTGATCAGCCAAAAGTATTGGATCGGCAGGAAATGCGATTACAATTTGAAACAGGAGATATTTCTCTCTTTGAATGGGTCCCGGTAAAAATACGTCTTCATGGTTTGTTGAAGAATGAACCTCTCGCAAAACTTAGGCATTACCTCCCGGGGTGTACAATAACAGAGCATAGTAGACAGGACTCAGGATCTGACTACTCCTGTGCAATTCTTGAAAACAGTAAATCTCAGAAAGAAAATCAAAAAGTCAGAGGACGTTTTAAAGATGTTGTTTTTGATCATCTTGTTTCCCTGGAATACGGGAATATCGCTGACAAACAAGACCGTTATGAGGAATTGCTGATCTCGATGATAAAGGATCAATGGAGTTGGATCCTTGATAATTCTTTTGTCAGAGTAATTGACGATAGTAACGCTGTTGAATCATTGCGGATGGCTGAAATAGCAACAAAAACTGCAAGTCATTTTAAGCCGGAAGGGAATTCTTCAAATATAAAATAATAAATGCTGAACTAGATGCGGAAAAAGTTTAATTCGGAATTTGTCTATTTCCTTTCAATGCCCTGGAACATGAGGGTTTTATTGATAACCAATATGATTTATGCTTTTGTAATCCCTGTTATCGAAATTTTTGTCGGGGCTTACATTATGCGCAGTTCCAATGATCCGAAAATGGTGGCCATTTACCAGCTTACAGTCTATACAGGGATACCAATTACATTTCTGGCCAATGGATATTTACTAAACAGGTTTAAAGTAGCGAATCTTTATAGTTTAGGAATGTTGTTAAGCGGATTATCAATGATGTTGATGATGTCGCTTGAAAGTTTATCAGGCGCAGGTGTCGGGATTGCAGGACTGCTTATGGGCGCATCATTTGGTCTCTTTTGGGCCAACAGGGATTTTTTAACATTGAATAATACTAACGATACGAACAGAAATTATTATTACGGACTTGAGACTTTTTTCTACACGCTAACCGCAATTATTGTTCCTTTTACCATTGGTTCATTTCTTATTTATTCGGGAAATCAAGGCTGGTTTGGCGGAAATATTGGCGAAGCATATAAAATGGTTACAGTTGCAGTTTTTGCCCTAACCATCCTTTCGAGCTTTATTGTCCACAAGGGAAAATTCAGCAATCCTACTCATAAGAAGTTTATATATTTTAAGTTCGACTTGCTTTGGTACAAAATGTTAGTGCTGGCCGGATTAAAAGGATTGTGTCAGGGATATTTAACAATAGCGCCGGCAATTCTTATCATGCGACTGGTCGGAGACGAAGGTTCCTTAGGAGTAGTTCAAAGTGTCAGTGGTATTATAACTGCACTGGCTATTTATACCCTGGGTCGGCTCACGGGGCCAAAACACCGTCTTTACATTTTTGCTGCCGGTTATCTGATATTTTTGTTTGGGGCTCTCGTTAACGGAATTTTTTTCTCGGCAACAGGTGTAATGGTCTTTGTATTATGCAAAGTCTTGTTCCAGCCACTTCATGATATTGCCTATTTTCCAATTCAAATGAAAGTTATTAATGTATTATCTCATAAAGAAGACAGGAACGAGTTTGCGTATATCTTCAATCATGAATTCGGGCTTTATATTGGCCGCTTTTTGGGACTTATAATGTTTATTTATCTCGCCTTCTATGTTTCTGAAAGTTTTGCATTAAAATACGCTCTAATAATTGTTGCAGTTGTACAACTACTTTCGGTTCCGTTAGCAAAGCATATAATTAATAAATCTTATACAATAGAGAAATGAAAACGATACTATTCTTTGTAATTATTGCAGTTCAGCTAGTATCATATTCCTGCAATCAGCAAACAGGAATACCGGTTGCTCAGACCTCTGTTCCACGCATCGATCAGATGCCTGAAATACCACAACCATTGAAAATTATCGACTGGAAGAAAAAAACGCTGCAATTCGATAGTCTGGTATACAATTTTGACACT
>CAYOLQ010000021.1:16154-44553 GCA_964404825.1 uncultured Chitinophaga sp. | reverse complement strand
TTGTCGATAAACTGGATCTGTTCGGCAGTAAGAAATCTCGGACCACCAAAACTTCGTGTATAAAAACTTATTTTAATTAAATCCAGAAAAACGTCATACACTGTTTTTAATGATTTTTCATTTTCTTCAATACAGATTATTCCGCATTTTTCAAGACCAATTACTTTTGGTGCATAGCCCATACTTTTCTTGAAATCAAGATATTCATTCATGAGGATCCTGGGATCGGGTTTCGTAAACAAATAATTGGCCTTACAGTAGACAATATTGTCGGGTGAAAAAGCAGTTGAAACCTGGGAAAAAGCATTCTTATCCCGTGTGAATTCCAGGATTAATGGACTTTCTGCATAAAGGGCATGAAGATTTTTGTCTAATGTCTTCACAACCTTTAAAGCGGTATGTTCGCTTCTCAGGATTTCAGATGAAGGCATTTTTGCGGTGATTTTTTCACCGATTCTGTTCATGATTGATTCGTAGATTTCCATAATTTCAGAAGTATTATTTGCAGAAACGAATACACCGTGGTTTTCCAGAAAAATTATCTGAGGTTCCTTACCAAATTGTTTTACAAATTCACCAATTCTTTTCTCCACATGCTTAAAAAGCACATAACCGGGATCGGTGTATTTTACAAGCAAAGCATCGTCACCGAAAATTTTCTGTGTTTCAGCTGTTGAATTCACTGAACACATTAATCCGTTTACCAGTGTCGGATGCGTATGCACAACATATGAAAAACTAAGCAGGTTATGGAGGGAGGTCTCAACGGACGGGCGTAATCCGGATTTATCCGCTACACAGTTAAAAAGACATGAGATAATTTCAGCTTCCCTTTTAAGTGGATTCTCACTGTATTCCTGTTCTGCGATTTTGCCGAGACAATTCCTGTCCATTTTAGCAAATCCATCTTCATTAATTGTTGCAAGCGATGTTCCGCTGGCTTTAATCCATAGAAAATCGTTGTTTTTGAAGGACGTATTTCCTCCACCGGCTATAACAAAATCGGGATTTTTCCCGAAGTGTTGTGATATTTCAACAAGATTTCTGAGTTCTCTGTTCATTGAGTCTGTCAGTTACTATCGTTTGGAAAGAACTTCTTTTTCGTAAGCCTGAATTTCGCTGATAAAATCTTCTCCAACAGGAATTCCCTGCTGCAGGCAGAAATAGTCCCATACTGCACCAAAAGGTTTTGTTTTCATTATCTCCAGTATTGCAAGTCTCTCAAAGCTTTTACCTTCATTATCATATTTCTTCAGGATATCAGTTGGTTCGAGTAATGCTAATAACAAGGCTTGTTGCATGGCACGGGTTCCAACTACGTATGCACCAATCCGGTTCATGGATGCATCGAAATAGTCGAGGCCAATATTAACGCGGTTCAGAGCTTTACATCGTACTATTTCCTGCGCGATTAGCATGATATCATCATTCAGAATCACAACATGGTCGCTGTCCCAACGCATTGGTCTTGTAACATGGAGCAGAATTTCATCAACAAAAAGCAGACAGGCTGAAATTTTGTCGCCTACCTGTTCGGTTGGATGAAAATGTCCACTGTCGAGACAGATCATTTTTTTATTCTGAGCTGCGTAGGAAAGATAGAAATCATGGGAGCCAACTGTCATTGCTTCGGCACCGATCCCAAACAGTTTGCTCTCCACAGCATCTTTAAGGTGTTCCTTTGGGTATTGGTCCTCAAATATCTGATCAAGCGAATCTTTAAGAAGGGTTCTGTAGGAAAGACGATCAACTGCAATATCCTTTGATCCATCAGGTATCCATATATTGTGTACCGTGGGAGTACCAAGCTGCTTGCCCATTTCGGCAGCGATCTGTCTGCATTTTTTCACATGTCTGATCCAGAATTTCCTGTTTTCTTCATTTTTACTGGACAGAGTGTAACCGTCTTCGGCTCTGGGATGCGAGAAACATGTACAATTAAAATCAAGACCGATTTTAAGCTTTTTTGCCCAGTCAATCCAGCTTTGAAAGTGTTTTGGTTCAATCTGATCCCTGTCAACAAGAACACCGCCAAAGTCCCCGTAAATAGCATGCAGATTAAATCTTTGTTTACCGGGAAGTAATTGTAAAACTTTTTCAATATCCTGTTTTACCTGATTAATTGTTTTGGATTTTCCCGGGTAATTGCCAGTAACCTGAATACCTCCGCCTGAAAGATGTGAATCGGGTTTTTCGAATCCGCTAACATCATCTGTCTGCCAGCAATGCAATGAAATCTGAATGTCTTTGAGCTGGTCCAGAATTGCATCGGTATTTACTCCCAGTGGTGCATACTGTAATTTTGCCAGTTCGTATGCTTTTTCAACCATTTCTTTTTTATTCATAATTATTTTTATTTGAAGACTATTATTGGCCAAGGTTAACTACAAAAGTGGACAGGATAAGTATTGAAATTCCCACTACAAGGATTATAAGTGTTTTGGTGCTGACTCCTTTCCATTCCTTCAGGAAGATCCCCCAGATATTACTAATTGCAATATTGAGAGCCATCAAAATGCTCCAGCCGAACACAGCCATTTCAGGAGGGAGTTTACTTGATCCCATTCCATAAAAATGAAACTGCAGGAACCATAGAAGTCCGGCAAGAAAAGTGAAAAACAGATTGTTCAGCAAAACTGACCCTGAGACGGTATAGTAATCTTTATAGGTTTTATTTTTGATATTAAGGTAACCGCAATAAAAAAGATTGGAAACAAATCCCCCCAGAAGTATAAATACCAGAGAAGCATTTTTCAGAAACAACGGATCAGTGCCCTTTTCCAGAGCAATTTTCTCGATTGGTTTTGCTGCTTCAAATCCAAAATTGAAACAGGCGCTCATTAATCCTGCAAATACAGCTATCAGTAACCCCTTTTTTAAGGCAAATTCTTTAATTGCAGAACGTTTTTCTTCTTCGGTTAATCCTTTGTTTTTTAATGCACCGGCATAGCCAATTATTGCAATTCCTGCCACACACACTGAAACCCCAATCAGAGTTAATATTCCAGCTGTGGATCCAAATAGATTCTCCCCGGCAACAATCGGAGGAATAAGGGTTCCGAAAACTGCACATAATCCGAGCGCAATACTTTGTCCTAATGCCACACCCAAATACCTTATACTGAGTCCGAAAGTAAGTCCCCCGACACCCCAAAGTGCCCCAAACAGCAGAGCAAGCCATTTAGCTGAAGCAGGAGCTTCGGAAAGAATTGCAAAAAGCTGGCCTTTTGGTAGCGTAAACCAGGCAAATAAAATCGGAGCAATTAACCATGCTGCAACTCCCTGGCTGAGCCAGTATGACTCCCAGGCCCATATTTTTACTTTTTTAAAGGGAACATAGAAACTTGCAGCTCCAAGGCTGCCAATGGCTATCAGAAGTATACCAATCATAACAGTGGTTAATAGTTAGTAATATGAGGAATATGAAAAGTAAAAATATTGAATACAAAGGGGGATTAAAATGGACTAATTGGGCATTTGTTTGTACAAAATGCATGTTTTGGCAAGAATTCCTGAATATGTTGAGCAATTTTCTTACTGTTTAATGACAGTTTGTAAAATCCCACCAGATTTGTATTTTTGAAAAAAAAGACATGGATAGTTTTTTTAAATATGTATCTCCTTCCCGGGAGGATGAGAAATGGGGACTCTATCTGAAGGTTGCCGGGAGAGAAATTATTTCAAAGTCATCAAACTATCCTTCAGCCACCCATCCGCGGAACTACTACTTCAACTGGGATAAGGGGAGGGTGCTTGATGAATTCCAAATAAACTATATTACTGAAGGAAGCGGAGTATATGAGGATATGAGTGGTAAATATCCTGTAAAAGAAGGAACACTTTTAATTACAAAACCGGGGGTATGGCACCGGTATCAGCCCAATCAGAATACAGGGTGGACAGAGAACTACGTGGGTTTTGATGGCTCCATTCCAAAAGTTCTTCTTTCAGATCCGACTTTTTTTGATAAAAAGCCTGTGATCATAATCGGGGTAAGAGAGGAGATTATTGACACATACCAGAAAATATTCGATTTTATTTTGGAGGAAAAACCCGGGTACCATCAGGTATCTGCCGGGATGATAATGAAACTTCTGGGCTATATTATTTCCATACGTAAACAAGGTGTATTTACGGGGAAGAGAATCGAAAAGACAATTCAGGAAGTATGCTTTTATATCAGGGAGAATCTTGAAAAAGATCTGGACTTTAAAAAAATTGCTGATGATAATAACCTTGGTTATTCGTACTTCAGAAAAATGTTTAAGAATTACACCGGAGTGCCACCCGCAAAATACCATCTTGATCTAAGGATTATAAGGGCAAAAGACATGATTCTTTCTTCAGGTAAAACCATTAAGGAGATAAGCTACGATCTTGGTTTTCAGTCGAATTATTATTTCAGCAGAGCATTTAAGAATAAAGTTGGAGTGTCGCCTTCAGAAATCAGGAATTCAAGAAAGTAATTTAATCTTTGCATTACAAATACTTCAGGATCAATGTTTTTCAATTAAACTGCTAACTATTCTAAAATGAAATCCATTGTTACACTTCTGTTTGCTTTAATTAATTCATTTACAATAATTCTGAGTCAGGATATAATTGAACCTATTGTAATCAGCACAGGGGAGTTTGCCGTTAAGCAGGTAAATGCGTATCAAAGAGTATATACAATGGATCAGTTTATAGGTACTAATGCTTTCATAGATGTACCGCAGGATAAAATGAAAGCAGTAGGTTTTATTCGTGAGTATCATCCCTGGGGATTCACAGAAATTGAGGATGATAAGTTTGAATACAACAGATGGAATGGTTTCTGGGATTTTGATAAATACTATAAGACGCTTAAAGAAGCCAAAATTGATGTGTGTCCTGCTATCTGGGGAAGCCCGGGATGGCTGAAGCCCAGTGATCTGAATAAACCTGTTGTTGGTTCTGAAAGCCCGCTTCTGCCAAATTCATACAGAGAAATGGCCGAACTGATGTTTCAGTATGCTGCACGTTATGGAAGTGTGGTTGTAGATAATAGTCTTCTTATTGTAAATGTGGGTCAGGTTAAGAAATCAGGATTGGGGTATATAAAATTCTATGAGGACTGGAATGAGCAGGATCGAACCTGGGAAGGTGCTGATAAGCGATTTACGGCTCAGCAGTATGCAGCCATGGTTAGTGCAAATGTTGACGGTCATGCCGGTGAAATGGGACCCAATCTGGGTATAAAGCAAGCGGATCCATCTGCACGATTTGTTATGGGAGGTCTGGCCGGTATGGGAACCAGCTATATATCTGAAATGAAAGAATGGTTCGAACTAAACCGACCAGATAATAAATGGCCGGTGGATGTTATTAATATGCATCACTATTGCGAGAACAATGGCATAATAGGAAATAGTCCGGAGGATAACGGTCTTAAACAAAAAGTTGAAGCGATAGCAGCCTGGAGAGATGCAAATATTCCTGATAATGAGTTCTGGCTTACAGAATTTGGTTACGATACGAACAGCCAATCTGTTAACAGGGTTCCTGTATTCGCAGGATTTACACAGGAACAGATACAGGCACAATGGTTGTTGAGAACATACCTGGTTCTTTCTTCTACCGGGTTAGACCGGGCAGCTCAGTTTATGCTTCGTAATCAGGAACCGGAGAACACTGAAGCAAGATTCAGAGACTGTGGTTTTACCAGTTCACAAAATACAGGCTATGTTCCTAAACTCTCATGGTATGCGGTTTACACCATGAAAAATTTATTGACAGGCCTATATTTTAATGAGGTGATTACCGAAAGTTCAGATGTTTGGGCTTATCGTTATTCCAGTCCTGAGAAGGCTAACCAGGTGGTTGCACTGTGGTGTCCAGGTTCATCAGGAAAGACTCACAGTTACAAACTAAGTGTTCCTGAGGGGTTTAACAGGGCAGTTGCAGTAATGCCGAATAAAACTGTTGGTGGAGAGAGAAAGAATATTGAAATATCTGAAGGAAGTGTTTTGGTTAATGTTTCTGAAATGCCGGTATTTATAGAATTTACATTTTCAACTAATATAGAGCCTTTTATACAAGCTGAGCAATTATTTGTTTTTCCGAATCCCTTTTACGATTTTGCATCAATACATTGGCCTGGGGAATTCAACTTCTCCGGGATCAGAATAGCATTTATTTCAGATATGACCGGAAGAATATGCAGTAAGGCTGAGTTTAATTCCGGAGAAAGATTAAGCAGTTTGGACCTTGAGAACCTGCACCAGGGGATTTACATTGTAACAATAATGCAAGGCGATAAAAAACTAAGACAACGTATAGTGAAAAACAATTAGTTTACTCCGTCTGCATTTTAAAAAAACTAAAATACACACTTCCGTAATTTCTCTGGTCAAAACATGCCGGATGGTCTTTAAAACTGAGGTTAACTCCATGTTCCAGTATAACCCAGGCATTCTCTTTAAGTAATTTACTGGCAAGTATTTTATCGGGTATCGTTTTTATTCCTTCCATTTCATAAGGGGGATCGGCAAAAATGATATCAAAGGTTCTGCTCATTCTTTCGATATAAATAAAGGCATCTGATTTAACTATGCGGGCATCGCTTATGCCGATTTCCTCTAATGTTTTTCGAATGAATTCACTGTGAACAAAATTCTTTTCAACCATCTCAACAAATGCAGCACCTCTTGAAGCGAATTCATATCCTATACTACCTGTACCTGAAAAAAGATCTAGTACTTCAATATCTTCAAAGTCAAAATAATTGGTCAGAATATTGAATAATGCTTCCTTGGCAAAGTCGGTAGTAGGCCTTGCTTTAAAGTTTTTAGGGGGATTTATTGTCCTTCCCCTGTATTTGCCGCTTACAATTCGCAATTGAGAATCTCCCTGTGGTTTAAAAAGTAATGTGAGGGATATTCAAACTCCCCTTTTTCAGAAATGGTGACAAAATCGCTAGAGTAATACCTGATATCTTTCAGATACTTAGATAAAAGAGCATTTGTTTCGGCATTCTTTTGCAAAATACCTGCGATGTAAAGAGGATGAATAAGGGCACTCAAACCGGAGGTTTTATATGCATTTAAAACAAAGTACAAAATATCGGTGGTATCCCGAAAATCAAAAATATTATAAAGAATAAGCTGTTTCTCTTTAATAATTGCAAGTTCAATGGATTTTTCATAAACCTGAATAAAACAACCGTCCTGCGATTTATTAATTGCCATAGTGCAAAACGGGAGCGACGAATGACAAAAATCAGCATCCGGAAATTTCTTTTTCAGGAGTTTATAAAGTGATTCATCCATTGAAAACACGCATTCGGCCTTAATCGCAGGAATGCTGTTTGAAAGAGCTTTTCGGTTATCCAGGGAAGCATGGTTCAGACTCAAAAAAGCTTTCATATCCTTCAAATCAAAGAGAGTATCCGGCACAAGAGCAAAAGTTGATTCATGGAAAATGATTCTGATCGCATAAAATTCCAATAAATCGAATCCTGTGAAAGATGTTAAGGCATCGGTAAGAGATTGACTTTCCCCGCTGAGTCTTTTGATATAAATGTAATCAGGATGTTTTTTGTTTTCTGAAGGACTTATTGCAAAAGAAAATCCATCCAGGGAGACCTGGATGGATAGTATACATTTAGAAATGGATTTAATATCGAAATTTTCCCTGATATACGAATAATCCATTATAAATCAGGTTATTATTCCCAGTTACCTGTAAGCGTACCTTCAGTTAATGAGCCTAATTTCAAACCGGGGAAATTAGTAATTTTTTTCCTTTCATCAGCATAGTTAACAACAAGCTGTGGATCAAGACCGTTGAGCAGAACTTCATAAAGAACTGTAACTTCAAGAACTTTTACAGATAGTTTGGATGGAGTTACGTATTCATCAGCTACCATTTTAAACTGAGCTGTATCTGCAAACGGAACAAAGCGAAGAGAGTCAACCGGATAAGACTTTCCGAACAGAGAATCCAGGACGGCTACACGTGTAACTTCCCTTTTAATAATCCCGCGATCAAGAGCAATTTCTTTTGCTAATTTTAAACCCACACTGTCTATCAGGCTTTCAGGAATCATTCCGATAGCCTTAATAACTGCAAAGGAATCTGTTTTAAGGAAATCAATCAGACTATCGAAATTCGCAGTATACTTCAGATGTGCATCTTTGTATGCCTTTTGTGATTCACGGATGTCAATCATTCTGCTGATTGTTCTTCTTTCCCTGGTATCTTTTTGCTTGTTAAAGCGAATTGGGTTCATAATGCTCTCATAAACCATGTATGATAAAAATACGATGGCGAGGGCTAAAACAATCTGTATAACTTTTTTCATTATGAAAGTAATTATATTTGGTTTTTGAGTTCGCTGACAAATTTAGTAAAAAAATGAATTATTAATTTTAAATTTAAAAATATTTCGGAAAAGTTCACAAAGTTCGTAATGTTAGTAATTCAACCTGCCTGTTCATTATGTTATCCGACTATCTCTATAACCGACTTATTACGAACCTTGAATTCGAGCCAACAGCTGCGCAGGATCAGCTATTGAAGATTTTGGCAGAGTATATAATGGCTCCTTCTCCCGACCATCTTTTTCTGATAAAAGGTTATGCCGGCACGGGTAAGACGACAGTTGTAAATGCTCTTGTTCATACACTTTCAGAAATTAAGCAGAAGTCAGTTTTACTTGCTCCGACAGGTCGCGCAGCGAAAGTATTATCGGGTTATTCTCATTTGCAGGCTTTTACAATACACAAGAAAATATACAGACAAAAATCCGGTAAAGACGGACTTGGAGATTTTGTGTTGGATCGCAACTTGCATAAATCAACCTTTTTTCTCGTGGATGAGGCATCCATGATTGGTGACAGGATTCCGGACAATAACATATTTGGAAGTGGTGATTTACTGGGTGACCTGATTAGTTATATTCAAAGCGGCACGGATTGCTTCCTGATTCTAATCGGTGACACAGCGCAACTTCCTCCGGTAGGACTTGATATTTCGCCGGCACTTGATAAGAAACATCTGGAACGGATGGGGCTTAGGGTGACCGAATTCTTTCTGAATGACATTGTCCGTCAGGCACTGGATTCAGGAATACTGGAAAACGCAACCCGGATTCGAAAGCTGATTAATGAGAGCAATATCTCCATCCCGAAAATTACAATTTCCAATTTTCCGGATATAATACCCATTTCGGGAACTGATATTCTTGAGGCAATAGAAAGTTGCTACTCAAAATATGGAGAAAGTGAGACAATTGTAATTTCAAGAACCAATAAACGGGCAAATCGTTTCAATGCAGGGATCAGAGGACAGATACTTTGGAAGGAAGAGGAGGTTAGCGCGGGGGATCTGCTGATGGTTGTAAAAAACAATTATTTCTGGATATCACCTGAGAACAATCTAGATTTTATTGCAAATGGAGATATTGCCCGACTGGAAAAAATTTACAGGTACGAAACTCTATACGATTATAAATTTGCCGATGTCAGATTGAGTCTGATTGATTATAATAATTTTGAGGTTGATGCCAAAATCATTATCGATACGCTTGGTATTGAAACTGCATCGCTGAGTTTGGAACAGCATCGTGATTTTTTTGAAAAGGTACTTGTCGATTATAATGAAACAGGTACCCGGAAGGAAATGGTAAAAAAGGTCAGGGAAAATCCAAATTTCAACGCATTACAGGTAAAGTTTGCATATGCGGTTACCTGTCATAAAGCACAGGGAGGACAATGGAAAGCAGTTTTTATTGACTTGGGTTTTTTCAGGCAGGAGATGTTGAGTATTGAATATCTGAGGTGGTTGTATACTGCATTTACAAGGGCAACGGAGAGATTGTATCTGGTAAATTTTCCGGAAGACTTTTTCGAAGGGCAACCTGACAGGTCTTAAGACCTGTCAGGTTGAACCTCCAAAATCAAATTCCCAACCACTCATCATCCACAGTTAAGCCGTTACCGGTTAAATGATTATTCTTAAAACCAGCATTGTTTTTAAACCATTTTATAACCAATTCATTCTGAGTTTTTATGGGCTTTTCATTAATACATGAGAGGTACGAAGACCATGGATAGTCAACCAAATCATCAACACATCCATGCCTGATTGGATTATTGTGTATATATACAACAACTTGTTTTAGGTATTCAGGACACGTTATAAGTTTTCGTTTAAAAGGTCTTTCAAATAAACCTCCATGTCGGGAATATCTTTTATTATAGGCTTTTGCATACGCATTAAATAAGTTTGAAAAGTACTGATGTGGCTTTGGTAATAATGATTCCGATAGGGAATCATCAGAAAAGCCAGATAGAAACTCTGAGCTATCTTTGATTTTAACCAGAAAATGAAAATGATTTTTCATAAGAACCCATGAATAGGTAATGGCTACAGAAGAAACATGACGATCATACAATCTTAAAAAATACTCATAGTTCCTTGCCTCTTCAAATAGGTTACAACTATTGATCCCCCTGTTATAAATATGGTAGTAGTTACCATATTCTAATAACTCATTTTTTTGCATTTTTTTTAATTTAGGTTTAGGATACCTGTCAGGTCTATATTAATGTCCCATCTGATAAAAAATCAGCATCAAAACCTAAATTACTTTTATGCAAATACGGGAAATTTGATTTGTTCTATTCACCTATAATTTTAACCAAAACCCTCTTTCGCCTCATACCATCAAACTCCCCGTAAAAAATCTGTTCCCATGGACCGAAATCAAGGCGACCTGCAGTTATAGCCACCACAACTTCACGACCCATCACTGTTCGCTTAAGATGTGCGTCTGCATTGTCTTCATAACCATTATGACGGTATTGAGAATATGGTTTTTCCGGTGCAAGTTTTTCCAACCATACATCAATGTCGTGATGAAGACCCGATTCATCATCGTTTATAAATACACTTGCCGTAATATGCATGGCATTAACCAGTACCATACCTTCTTTTACACCACTCTCTGCCAGGCACTGTTGAACCTCAGTGGTAATATTTATCAATTCTCTTCTTTTGGAAGCTTCAAACCAAAGTTCTTTACGGAAGGATTTCATATAGGTAAAGTATTTGTAAAGCGAATCCCTGAAATTTCTAATGTTTTGTTTATCCGGAAATTAATTCAGCCCCATATCAGCCTTTATCCCTTCGATTCTCTCATCAAGCAACGTTCCGACTTTAACAAAATCCGCCTTGTTTTTTAATTTCTCACTTACACTGAAATAATACTTAATTTTTGGTTCTGTCCCTGAGGGTCGCACGGAAATCTTTGTGCCATCTTCGAGAAGAAACTGCAAAACATTTGATTTTGGCAGACTTATAGCACTTTCAGTTCCCTTTATTAAATTATAGCTTTTTCTCAGCTCATAGTCATGAATCAATTCAACCTTTACGCCGTTAATTTTTTTCGGGGGATCGGTTCTGTATCCTTTCATCATTTTCTGGATTTCTTCAGCGCCTTCTTTTCCTTTTTTCACAACATTAACCAGTGACTCCCTGTAATATCCATATTTTACATAAATATCTATCAGAATATCAAATAATGATTTTCCCTGATCTTTTGCCCAGGCAGTTACCTCCGCAATAAGCGCGCAACTCATTACAGCGTCCTTGTCACGAACGAATTCGCCAGCCAGATAGCCGTAACTTTCCTCACCTCCCCCGATAAATTTCAGCTTACCTTCATATGTCTTAAGAATATCGGCAATATATTTGAATCCGGTTAGTACATCGAAATGTTTAACCTTAAAATCGTCAGCAATTACATTTAATAAATCGGTAGTTACAATTGTTTTACATATATACTCTTTACCTTTTAACTTGCCCTTGGCCGACCATTGGCTTATCAGATAGAAAATAAGCAGAGAAGCAGTCTGGTTCCCGTTTAGCAGGCTTATTTTTCCAGATTGGTCCCTGACAGCAATTCCCACCCGATCGCCATCGGGATCAGTAGCCATAACAAGGTCGGCGTCTACTTTTACCGCTTTCTCAATTGCCATGGCCAGTGCAGCTGACTCTTCAGGATTTGGCGATTTTACTGTCGGAAAATTCCCATCCGTAATATCCTGTTCAGGAACATTAAAAATATTTTTGAATCCCATCTTTTTCAATACAGCCGGAACAAGTTTTACTCCGGTACCATGAATGGGGGTGTACACAATCTTCAGATCACTCTGACGTGCAATTATTTCCGGGTTTACCGAAAGTCCTTTTATCTTGTCGGTATAAATATCGTCTATTTCCTTCCCTAATATTTCGGGCTTTTCACCACCTGTAAATTTTACTTCTGAGAAGGATCGTATTTTCTCAACTTCCTTGATAATATTGGTATCATGGGGTTCAATAATTTGTCCGCCATCATCCCAATAGGCCTTATATCCGTTGTATTCCTTGGGATTATGCGAAGCTGTAATCACAACTCCGGTCTGACAACCCAAATGCCTTATTGCAAAACTTAGTTCGGGAGTAGGGCGGAGGTCTTCGAATAAGTATGCTTTAAATCCATTGGCAGCAAAAATGCCTGCCGTAGTTTCCGCAAAAAGTTTGCTGTTATTTCTGCAGTCGTGTGCAATAGCAACCTTAAGTTCCTTAACATTCGAAAACTCCTTTTTAACATAATTGCAGAGTCCCTGCGTAGCCATTCCAACTGTGTATATGTTCATACGATTGGTTCCTGCTCCCATAATTCCGCGTAAACCTCCGGTTCCGAATTCCAAATCCCTGTAAAAGGATTCAATTAGTTCTTTTTCATCATGGTCAAGCATATTCCTGACGCTTTCTCTGGTTATTTTATCAAATTCCTCACCAAGCCACTTTTGAGCTTTTGCTTTTACTGATTTCAGCATCTCAGAATTTTCCATATGATCATTTTTAATAATTCTTTCAATTTCCTATATATAAAATCATCATCTTTCGGTAAATGGTTTTAAAAGTCAAAAATTTCCCCTGCTAATACAATCTTTCAGCGCCTCTTTCCAGTGTCTGATTTCAATTCCAAAGGTATCCCTTATCTTTTTTTTATTCAATACGCTGTATTGCGGACGAGGAGCGGGAAGAGGATATTCACTTGTTTCTATGGGGAGAATCCTGGTTTTCAATCCTGCAATTTCGATAATTTCCCTGGCAAAATCGTACCAGCTGGCTACTCCTTCGTTTGAATAGTGATATATACCCGGTATAAAGCGTGAAGAATCTTTAGTTGACTGAAGTATAATCTGCAGAACGGTGTCAGCCAGATCTCCTGCGAATGTCGGGGTTCCAACCTGATCAAAAACAATTTTTAATTCTTCTTTTTCTTTTCCGATACGGAGTATGGTCTTAAGAAAATTATGTCCGAAAAGGGAGTATAACCATGATGTCCTGATGATAATGGAATTATTTAAACCTGACAGGTTCATTTCTCCCTTGAGTTTACTTATTCCGTATACCGAATCGGGATCGGGATGATCCGATTCCTTGTAAGGAATATAATTTCTTCCGTTAAACACATAATCGGTAGAAATGTGAATAAAAAACGCAGATACCTGTTTTGCAGCTGATTGTAAATTTAATACAGCCTGAGAATTTAACAGAAAAGCCTTTTCCTGGTCTTTCTCTGCTGCATCAACTGCCGTGTATGCTGCGCAGTTTATTATATAATCCGGCCGGGTTTGTTTTATATAAATAGTCAGGGATACAGCATCGAGGATATCAAGTTCTTCAACATCTGTAAAATCCAAAGAGAAATCGGGGTATTTATTTTCAAGTTCCCTGATGGAGGAGCCTAACTGACCTTTTGCGCCACAGATAAGGATTTTCGTCATACGTTCAGATTCCTGACAAAGGGTTATTATTTTTCAAAAATAAAATTATGATCGGCATTTTCAAACAGAGATTGCTTTAAGTCTTTTTGTGAGATTATTTCTTTACCGGGTTTTATTTTCCAGTCTATTTTTAAATAGGGATCCATGCAATGAATTCCCGCCTCTGCAGAAGGCTCATAAAATTCATCGCATTTATAGAGAACTACCGCATTTTCACTTAATACCGAAAACCCATGTGCAAAACCTTTGGGAATGAGCAATTGTAGTTTGTTATCAGAATTTAACTCAAGTCCAAACCATTGTCCATAGGTGGGAGAGCCTTTTCGGATATCCAGGGCAACGTCATAAATACTTCCTTCCAAAACCCTGACGAGTTTGGTTTGGGCAAATGGACTTTTCTGATAATGTAAACCCCTGATAACGCCATATTGTGATTTGGACTGGTTATCCTGTACAAACTCCATACTGATGCCGGCAGATTTCATCTTTTCCTTATTGTAACTCTCGTAAAAATATCCCCGACTGTCCTCCATAACTTTAGGCTCCAGGACAAGGATCCCGGGAATATCTGTTGTTTTACCTTTCATTCTTTTTTTCTGATATTATTTCTGTTTGTTTTACTGTAATACAACGGTTGTAAAACCCCGTCACCCCGTCACCCCGTCACCCCGTCACCCCGTTACCCCGTTACCCCGTTACCCCGTTACCCCGTTATACAATCACCTCAATCATTAAACGTCATAATCCTCTCATCCGCAATCCTCAAAAGATATTCACCATACTGACTTTTCCCCAGATCTTTTGCTAATTTCAGAATCTGGTTTTTATCAATAAATCCTCGTTTGTAGGCAATTTCTTCGATGCAGGAAATTTTCAGTCCCTGACGCTTTTCAATGGTGTAAATATAGTTGGATGCCTGCAAAAGACTGTCCTGAGTACCTGTGTCGAGCCATGCCATACCACGACCCATAAGTTTAACATGAAGGCTTCCTTCCGCAAGATACAGTTTGTTCAAATCAGTAATCTCCAATTCGCCTCTGGGTGAGGGTTTCAATGATTTTGCCTTCTGCACAACAGTATTATCATAGAAATATAATCCTGTTACAGCATAATTTGATTTTGGTTTAAGGGGTTTTTCCTCCAGACTTAACACATTGCCATTGTCGTCGAATTCCGCAACCCCGTACCTTTCCGGATCAGTAACATAATATCCGAAAACAACTGCACCGTGTTTTATTTCGGAGGTTTCCATAAGCGTCTTTCCAAATCCGTGTCCGTAGAAAATATTATCTCCCAGAATAAGACATACAGGCGAATTTCCAAGAAACTTTTCTCCAATGAGAAATGCCTGTGCAAGTCCGTCGGGTGAAGGTTGTTCAGCATATGAAAGTTTCAGCCCCAGTTGAGTCCCATCATCTAAAAGTTCTTTGTATAAGGGGAGATCTTTAGGAGTAGAGATGATAAGTATCTCACGGATCCCGCTAAGCATCAATACCGACAGGGGATAATAAATCATTGGTTTATCATAAACCGGGATTATCTGTTTGGATATGCTTTTGGTAATCGGGTAAAGACGTGTGCCGGAGCCGCCGGCCAGAATTATTCCTTTCATGTGGATTATAATGTTTGTAAAAATAATGTACTAAATTTTCAATTATGTTTTTATCAACTCAATCAAAATTAATTGCTCTTAAAATAGTCAATTGTCCTCACCAGACCTTCCTCCAGCTGCACTTTCGGTTTCCAACCGTCAAGGGAGTCGAATGCTTTTTCAATTACAGGTTTTCTCTGAATGGGATCGTCAACAGGAAGTGCTGAATATACAATTTCCGATTGGGATCCTGTCAATCTAATAATTGTTTCGGCCAGTTCCATAATGGTAAATTCTACAGGATTACCAATATTCACAGGACCTGTTATGCTATCCGGTGTATTCATCATCCTTATCATTCCTTCAACAAGGTCATCCACATACTGAAAACTTCGGGTTTGACTGCCATCCCCGTAAATTGTTATTGGCTTGTTTTGCAATGCCTGAACTATGAAATTGGACACAACCCTTCCATCGTTAGGATGCATCCGGGGTCCATAGGTATTGAATATTCTTACAATCTTAATTTTTACCTTATTCTGATTATGGTAATCCATAAAAAGCGTTTCGGCGCAACGTTTTCCTTCATCATAACAGGAACGAGGGCCGATTGGATTTACATTTCCCCAGTATTCTTCAGGCTGAGGATGAACTTTGGGATCCCCGTAAACTTCACTTGTTGATGCCTGTAAAATTTTTGCTTTTACCCTTTTAGCCAGTCCGAGCATATTAATAGCCCCCATAACTGATGTTTTTATGGTTTTAATGGGATTAAACTGGTAATGAACAGGTGAGGCAGGACAAGCCAGATTGTAGATTTCATCCACCTCAGCATAAAATGGCATGGTCACATCTGATCGTACTAATTCAAAGTATGGATGATTCAGAAGATGAACAATATTTTTGCGGGATCCGGTAAAATAGTTATCCAGACAAATTACTTCGTTACCATCTTTTATTAGCCGGTCGCATAAATGGGAGCCGATGAATCCGGCCCCGCCGGTAACCAATATTCGTTTCATGAGTTTTCGGGGGTTACGGATTTTCTGCCAATACTATAATAGGTATAACCAAATTCTTTCATTTCAGTGGGATCATAAATGTTCCTTCCATCAAAAATAACTTTTTTCTGAAGGAGTTTTTCCATCACTTTGTAATTGGGCACCCTGAATTCAGGCCATTCAGTGACAATTGCAAGAGCATCAGCATCAATAATGGCTTCATACATATCCTTTGAATACGTAACACGTTCACCAAGTTTATGTTTTGCCTCTTCCATTGCAACCGGATCATATACTTTAACTCTGGCTCCGGCACCAAGCAGTTGCTCAATAATTATCAGCGATGGCGCTTCCCTCATATCATCAGTCTGTGGTTTGAAACTCAATCCCCATAATGCAAAAGTCTTCCCTTTGAGATTAGTCCCGAAATGTTTGAAGATTTTTGCACTCAAAACCATTTTTTGCCTGTCGTTAACATTTTCAACAGCCTTTAATATCTCGAGGGAGTAATGATTTTCCTGACTAGTCTTAATAAGTGCTTTAACATCTTTTGGAAAACAGCTTCCCCCATATCCAACACCGGGATAAATAAATTTGTTTCCTATTCTGCTATCGCTTCCAATACCTTTTCTTACCATATTCACATCTGCACCAACAATTTCACAGAGGTTCGCAATATCATTCATAAAACTTATTTTCGTTGCAAGCATGGCATTGGCGGTATACTTTGTCATTTCTGCAGACGGAATATCCATAAAAACTATCGGGTGTCCGTTCAGTAAAAAGGGCTTATATAATCGCTGCATCAGCTTTTCTGCCCTCTCTGATTCAACTCCCACAACAATCCGATCGGGTTTGAGGAAATCATTTATAGCTGCACCTTCTTTCAGAAATTCGGGATTCGAAGCCACGTCGAACTCAAGACTTGATTGTCTTTTGGATAGTTCAGACTGAACAGCATTTTTAACTTTAATTGCAGTACCAATGGGAACCGTGCTTTTATTAACAACCACCAGGTAATTTTGCATGTATTTCCCTATCTCCCGGGCTACATTAAGAACGTACTTAAGGTCTGCACTTCCATCCTCGTCCGGTGGCGTCCCAACTGCGATGAAAACTGCATCACAATCGATAATGCTCGCGCCTAAATCGGTGGAGAAACTCAAACGTTCCTTGGAAACATTATTTTCAATCATGGTTTCTAAACCGGGTTCAAAAATTGGAATGATTCCCTGTTTGAGTTTATTAATCTTTATTTCATCAATATCCACACAGGTAACAGTAATTCCGGTTTCCGCAAAGCAGGTTCCGGATACAAGACCGACATAGCCGGTTCCAATTATTGCAATTTTCATTATCGAAGAATTTATTTTGCGAATCCAAATTTAACCTAATTAATTATTTCCGAAAGCCATATGGGGATGTTTTATAAATTTTTTTGAGCAAGCTATCTATTCCGGTTCCGAATATCGACTCCATATCCCTCGCTTTTCTGTCATAATTATTTGATCTAATATGCTTTGTATTAAAAAGAAATAGCTTACCTTTGCCGCTCGAAAAATCAACATAATGTCTAACTTATTTATTTAAATTTTATTACCTAAATGACTGAAAAATTAAAAGATGCATCTCTGGAAAATGTTGAAAACACAGATAATGCAGAAAACAAAGAAGTTGAACAAGCTGAAGTAAAAGAAGTTGAGTTCACAGCTGAACCCACTGAAGAAAAAATCGTAGTAAGTGAGGAACAGATCATTCCGGAAGTAATTGAAGAACAGGTGAATACAGTTGCTGAAGAAGTACCTGTTGCTGTTGAAAAAGAAACTAAAAAGTCTTCTAAAGTCAAAACTACTGCAAAGAAAGAAAGCGCTCCCAGCGTAAAAGCCAGTGGTAATGTAGGTTTTGAAGATTTTGATTGGGCTGTAATCAATAACAAGCACGATGATTACAAACCGGAGGACAGAAAGAAATTTTCTGACCTTTATGATGAAACACTTTCTACCGTTGCTGAAAATGAATGTATCGATGGTACAGTTATTTCAATGAACAAGAGGGAAGTTGTAATCAACATTGGTTATAAATCTGAAGGTGTTGTAAGCTTAAATGAATTCCGCTACAACCCGGAACTGAAACCCGGTGATGTGGTTGAAATTTATGTTGAGAGTAAAGAGGATAAAAAAGGACAGCTTTTACTTTCACATAAAAAAGCAAGAGCCATGCGCTCATGGGATAGGGTTAACTCCTCTCTCGAAAATGATGAAATTATTAAAGGTTATATCAAATGCAGAACCAAAGGTGGTATGATTGTCGATGTATTCGGCATTGAGGCTTTCCTTCCCGGTTCTCAGATTGATGTTAAACCCATCAGGGATTACGATGCATTTGTCGGAAAAACAATGGAATTCAAAGTGGTAAAAATTAACCACGAATTCAAAAACGTAGTTGTTTCTCACAAAGCACTTATAGAAGCTGAACTCGAACAACAAAAGAAAGAAATCATCGCCAAACTTGAAAAAGGTCAGGTTCTCGAAGGTACCGTTAAAAATATCACTTCCTACGGTGTGTTCATCGATCTTGGCGGCGTCGACGGTCTTATTCATATTACTGATTTATCCTGGGGTCGCGTAAACCATCCCGAAGAAATCGTTCAGCTGGATCAGAAATTAAATGTGGTTATTCTCGATTTCGATGATGATAAAAAGAGAATCGCTCTCGGATTAAAACAACTCACTTCTCACCCATGGGATTCACTAAGTGAAACCCTGAAAATTGGTGATACTGTTAAGGGTAAAGTTGTTGTTATGGCCGATTATGGTGCATTCGTTGAAATCGCAACCGGTGTTGAAGGTCTTATCCATGTTTCCGAAATGTCATGGTCACAACACCTTAGAAGTGCTCAGGAATTTATGAAAGTTGGTGATGAAGTAGAAGCTGTTATCCTGACTCTCGACCGTGAAGAACGGAAAATGTCATTGGGTATCAAACAATTGAAAACTGACCCATGGGATAAAATAGCTGAAAAATATGCTGTCGGAAGCAAACATACTGCTAAAGTTCGCAATTTCACCAATTTTGGTGTTTTTGTAGAAATTGAAGAAGGTGTTGATGGTCTGATACATATTTCTGATCTTTCTTGGACACGGAAAATCAAACACCCGGCAGAATTTACTGCAATTGGTGCCGATATCGAAGTCGTTGTTCTCGAAATCGATAAAGAAAACAGAAGACTCAGCCTTGGTCACAAACAACTTGAAGAAAATCCATGGGATGTTTTCGAAACACTCTTTGAAGTCGATTCAGTTCACGAAGGAACTATTATTGAATTGACAGATAAAGGAGCTATCGTAACGCTTTCATATGGAGTTGAGGGATTTGTTTCTCAGAAACATCTTGTTAAAGAAAACGGCCAGATGGCTAAAGTTGAGGAAAAACTCTCATTCAAAGTAATGGAATTTTCTAAAGGTTCGAAGAAAATAGTTCTTTCTCATACCCGCGTTTTCGAAGATGAGAAGAAAAATGTTGAAGAAACTAAAGAAAAAACTCAGCAGGCTACAACCAAGAAGGTTCAGCGGAATCTCACAGCCAATCTCGAAAAGACAACATTGGGAGATATTTCTGAACTCGCCGCTTTGAAAGATAAGATGGAAAAGAGTCAAAAAAAGAAGAAAGCTGATCCAAAAGATGAAGAAAATTCATAAATTAGCTTTGTTAAATTAAAACCATCTGCAATGGAATTCCAAATTGAAAAATTTGAAAACCATACTTTAATCAAAGTATTGGAAGAAAAACTGGATACGCATATCGCTCCGACCTTAAAGTCTGAACTGGTGCTGGTTTCCGGCAATGGCGAAAAAAATATAATACTGGATCTCAGTAATTGTCGCTATTGTGACTCTTCCGGCCTTAGTGCCATTCTGGTTGCAAACCGTTTATGCAAGAATTCCAACGGTACTTTTGTCCTTACCGGACTAAATGATGCTGTTGAAAGACTAATCACCATATCCCAGTTGGATACAGTGCTTAACATAACCGGTTCAATCGAAGAAGCTAAGAAAATGATTAAAAATGCTGGTTAGCAAAACTGAATTGTGAAGTTTTCTTTAACTATACTGGGCAGTAGTTCTGCAATGCCCACGACAAAACGTTTCCCAACCGCTCATTTGCTCAATGTAAATGAGCGGTTTTTTTTAATCGATTGCGGAGAAGGCACTCAGATACAGTTGCGCCGCTATAAACTTGGATTTGCCAAAATTAACCGCATATTCATTTCGCACATCCATGGCGATCATGTTTTCGGGATTTTTGGACTCCTTTCAAGCTTTCAGCTTTTGGGCAGAAAAAATGAACTTCATATCCATGGCCCCGGAGAAATAATGGAAATAGTGAAGTTTTATGAAAAGTATTTCGGAACCGATCAGTCCTACCGCATAAAAGTTCATCCCCTGGGATATACCCGTAAAATGCTGATTTTTGAAGATGAGAGGCTGGAGGTATTCAGCTTTCCTTTGCAACACAGGGTGCCCACTTGTGGTTTCCTTTTCAGGGAAAAACCGGCAGAACTCAACCTTAAAAAGGACGCAATCGATAGATTCAGACCCGGAATTGAAAATATCAGGAAAATCAAAAAGGGTGAAGATCTTATTCTCGAAAATGGAAACGTAATTCCTAATCAAGATCTTACTCTTACTCCCTGGAAAACCCGATCATATGCATATTGTTCAGATACCTCTTATAATCCTGAACTTACGGAAATATTGCAGGGAGTTGATCTTTTATATCATGAAGCCACATTTTCGAAAGAAGATGAAGGGCTTGCATCACAAACAGGTCACTCCAGCTCTGTTCAGGCTGCAAAAATTGCTCGTGATTCCAATGCGGGAAAATTGCTTATCGGACATTTTTCTGCCCGCTATAAATCCCCCGGAATATTGGAGAATGAAGCGAGAGAAATTTTTAATAATACTATTGGTGTCAACGATGGTGATATATTTGAAATTGAAAGAACAAGAAATCAATCAAATCCCATTGTCTGATTTATAGGAATCAGATTGAGGAATAAATAGTAAATTTGCGAAACATATAATTTCAGTTTTGTGAAAGAGAAAATTCTTATTTTAGATTTTGGATCCCAATATACACAGCTTATTGCACGCAGAGTAAGGGAACTTAATGTGTATTGCGAGATCTATCCTTTTAACCATTTTCCTGAACCGGATGAAACCGTTAAAGGACTTATTCTTTCAGGCAGCCCTTTCTCCGTGCGGGATGCCAATGCGCCTATTCCCCAAATCAGCAGTCTTAAAGGAAAAGTTCCGGTTCTTGGCATTTGCTATGGCGCCCAATACCTTGCTCATTTTTTCGGGGGAGAGGTTACTCCTTCCGATTCACGTGAATATGGGCGTGCTAATCTCGGTTATATAGATAATTCCTGCCCGCTCTTGCACAATGTCAGCTCCGATACACAGGTCTGGATGTCGCACGGAGATACAATAATGAAACTTCCGGAGAATTATTCTATAATTGCAAGTACAGGAAATATTAAAATAGGTGCATTTTCGGTTAACGGGGAAAGCACATTTGGACTGCAGTTCCATCCTGAAGTGTATCATACTTCAGAGGGATCGGTAATACTTAAGAATTTTGTTTCCGACATTTGCGGATGCAGTCAGGACTGGACCCCGCTGTCGTTCATAGAATCCTCAGTGAACCAGTTAAAGCAAATGCTTGGGAATGACAGAGTTGTTTTGGGTTTGTCGGGTGGTGTTGACTCAAGCGTTGCAGCAACACTTTTATTCAAAGCGATTGGTAAAAACCTTACCTGCATATTTGTTGATAACGGACTACTCCGGAAAAATGAATTTCAGTCGGTACTCGATTCATACATGGGGATGGGCTTGAATGTAATTGGGGTTGATGCTTCGCAAAAATTCATGGACGATTTGAAGGGCGTCACTGAACCTGAAAAGAAAAGAAAAATAATCGGCAGGAATTTTATCGAGGTTTTTGATGCCGAATCCCACAAAATAAAAGATGTAAAATGGTTAGGTCAGGGCACTATTTATCCCGATGTTATTGAATCCGTTTCGGTTAATGGTCCTTCGGCAACCATCAAATCACATCATAATGTGGGGGGATTACCTGAAAAAATGCATCTGAAGGTTGTCGAACCTCTTAAACTTTTGTTTAAGGATGAGGTTAGACGCGTGGGTACAGCACTTGGTTTATCTCCCGATTTGCTGAACCGTCATCCTTTTCCCGGTCCGGGACTTGGAATCCGTATCCTTGGTGATATTACTCCTGAAAAGGTGCGAATCCTGCAGGAAGCGGATGATATTTATATCAGGGGATTAAAGGAATCCGGATTGTATAACCAGGTGTGGCAGGCAGGAGCTATTTTACTGCCCGTAAAATCGGTAGGGGTGATGGGAGACGAACGGACCTATGAGAATGTTGTTGCTCTTAGGGCAGTGGGGTCCACAGATGGAATGACAGCCGACTGGTCACACTTACCATATGAGTTTCTTGCAAAAGTTTCGAACGATATAATTAATAAAGTTAAGGGAATAAACAGGGTTGTGTACGATATCAGTTCCAAACCCCCTGCAACGATTGAGTGGGAATAAATAAATTGAAATTATGAAGACGGGAAAAATTATTTTGAGCATGCTATTTACTGTGTTTTGTTTTTATAATCTGCAGGCACAGTTTTCAGAACAATCACTCAAATTCGGAGAAGTTTTTGAGAAAATAGATAACTATTACGTTGATTCTGTTAACAAAGATAAGCTGGTTGAGGAAGTGATTATCCAGATGCTTCATGATCTGGATCCGCATTCATCTTACCTGAGCAAGGACGAAGTAAAGGCCATGCAGGAACCTCTCGATGGTAACTTTGATGGTATTGGAGTAAGCTTTAATATTATGAAGGATACCATTTATATTATTAATACGATTCCGGGTGGTCCGTCGGAAAGAGTCGGAATAAGAGCCGGAGACAGGATTATTAAAATTGATGGTGTAAATGAGGCTGGAATAGGAATCAAAAACACCGATGTTCAAAAAAAACTTAAGGGTAAGAAAGGCACCAAAGTCGAGATATCCATTTTACGTAAAAACGTGCCCGGCCTGCTTGATTTTACTATTACACGTGACGCAATTCCTATTTATAGTATTGACGCAACCTATATGGTCAATGCGAATACCGGCTATATTAAACTATCCAGATTTTCCATGACATCGGTAAAAGAGTTTTACAATGCCATTGCTGGATTGAAAGAACAAGGCTTGCAAAATCTGGTTCTCGACCTGTCCGGTAATGGAGGCGGATACCTTCGTATAGCAGTTGAGCTGGCCGATCAGTTTATTTCCGGGAGAAGCCTTCTTGTTTATACCCAGGGAGATAAAAACCCCAGATACAATTATTATTCAACCGACAGGGGAGAGTTTGAAAAGGGAAAACTAATTGTAATGATTGATGAGGGATCTGCTTCAGCAAGCGAAATTGTTGCAGGTGCACTTCAGGACCTTGACCGTGCTGTAATTGTTGGCCGGCGTTCCTTTGGGAAAGGACTTGTTCAGCAACCGTTTATCCTTATGGATAGCTCACTCATCAGACTTACTGTTGCCAAATATTATACTCCTACCGGGAGACTTATTCAGAATCCTTATGATAAAGGATTTGATGAATATGCCAGAGAGGTTGCCGATCGCTTTATGAAACCTCAGTTTAGCGATTCGACGCAGGCTCCTATAGCCGATTCCCTGAAGTATCGCACTCTGAATAAAAACCGCATCGTGTATGGCGGAGGTGGTATTACTCCTGACTATTTCGTCCCATTCGATACAACATCCTATTCAGTCTATTATCGTGAGCTGATTAGTAAGGGTGTACTTAATCAGTATATTCTTAACTATGGTGATAAGCATCGGGCTGAACTAACAAACAGGTATAAAAGATTCAGTGATTTTAATACTTCATTTAAAGTATCTTCTGCTATGATTGACGGTCTTGTTGAATATGCCGAAGCTGAAGGCATTACTTACAAACATGACGATTTTAAGAAAAGTGAGACCATGATTCTCCTTTTATGTAAAGCATATCTTGCAAGAGATTTGTGGGAGACATCGGAGTTTTTCCAGATATACAATGAATCAGATCCCATTTATCGCAAAGCACTTGAGATATTGGAAGAGTCATCCCTGTATGATAAAAAGTTGGAAGCCTTTAAAGGGGAATGAAAATTCCTGATTTAACATGGCCAATATTCTCTTTTCCGATTTATTTATTGAAATACTGGGAGCCCTTACCGGCTTAATTTATCTGTATTTTTCAATCAGGAGAAGTATATGGTTATGGCCTTGGGGGATAATTACCTCGCTATTATATGTTTATGTATATTTCAATGCTAAGTTTTATGCCGATTTCAGTCTCCAGTTTTATTATTTGGGGATAAGCATTTATGGCTGGTTATATTGGACAAGGGGGAAAAAGGAAAATCAAGAAAACTCCAGGCCTGTTGTCAAAGCCAACTTCAGAGAATTGTTGGTCTTTATTGTGATAATTGGGTTTTTAACACTTCTGTCGGGATATGCCCTCGACAATTACACTGATTCACCTTTACCATACTGGGATGCATTTACAACCGCAGGTGGAATAGTGGCTACCTGGATGCTTGCCAGAAAATACCTTGAGCATTGGCTGTTCTGGATTGTAATTGATCTGGTTTCTCTGGGAACATATGTATATAAAGAATTGTATCCGACTGTTATTCTGTTTGCCGCATACACAATAATGGCAATAGTCGGTTATTATCAATGGAAAAAAGCAATCGTGATAAACTCCGGACAGTGAAAACAATTGTGGTCACCGGACCCGAATCGACCGGTAAAACGCTTATTTCAGCCTACCTGGCAGAGCAAATGAATTGTCCGTGGGTGCCTGAATATGCACGTGATTATATTGGATCACTGCACAGACCATACACATATGAAGATTTGATCCATATTTCTGATACACAGGTAAAGACATTCAACACGATTTCACAGAATAAACCATCATTTCTGATTCTCGACACCTGGCTTATTATCACAAAAATCTGGTTTCTGGAGGTATTTGGATCCTATCCCCCAATAATTGATAAGGAAATTGCCTCTCATAAAATCGATTTATATATTGTTTGTAAGCCTGATATTCCATGGATTCCTGACCCTCTAAGGGAAAACGGTGGTACTAAAAGGGATTACCTGATGAGCAGATACCTTGAGGAAATACGGAAAACAGGAAGTAATTTTACAGAGATTGGTGGTAAAGCTAATCTTCGTTATACAAATGCAATGAAAGCTGTTAAAGGACAATTCAATTTAACATTATGAAGGAAAATGAGTTTATAGCTACCACGATGTTTGGTCTGGAAGAAATTCTTGCTGCCGAACTCACGGAACTTGGTGCACTGGATGTAAGAATACTTAACAGGGCCGTGAGTTTTAACGGAAGCCAGTCCATTCTGTATAAAGTTAATATTGGTTCCCGCACCGCTATGCGTATCCTGAAAAACCTTAAAAGTTTTAAAGTAAGGGATGAAAATGAGCTTTACGACGTCATTTATAATATGAAATGGGAAGAACATTTTTCCGTTAAGGAAACATTTATGGTCAATTCGTCTGTAAGCTCTCCGCAATTCAGACATAGCCTGTTTGTATCCCAGAAAACAAAGGATGCTATTGCTGATCGCTTTCGTAAACAAACAAATCTCAGACCTTCAGTAAATACGAATGATCCCGATATTACCATTAATATTCATATCTCAAACGACAGGGCTGATGTTTCACTCGATAGCTCAGGAGAACCACTTTTTAAAAGAGGTTACCGTGCTGCACAGTACACAGCGCCCTTAAACGAGGTATTGGCAGCAGGGATGATACGTTTGTCAGGATGGGACGGAACCCGGCCTTTTATTGATCCTATGTGCGGATCCGGAACTCTGGCCATTGAAGCAGCTCTTATCGGGAAAAAAATTCCTCCCGGAATATTCCGTGAGAAATTCGGCTTTATGAATTGGAAGGATTATGATGATATTCTTTATGGCCGGATTTTGGAAAATATGCTTAATCCTGTTGATTTGAAAACGGAAATCTATGCATCCGATATTTCTGCAGATGCAATTGATCTTACGGGTAAGAATATCAGAAAAGCATTGCTGGAGGAATTTATTACGGTAAAAGTACAGGATTTTCATAAAATGAAGCCACCAGCCGATGGAGGTTTGGTAATGATGAACCCTCCATATGGCGAAAGAATTAAGGAAGAGGAAATAAATCTGTTTTACAAAAGTATTGGTGATACATTAAAAAGGAACTTTTCAGGCTATGATGCATGGGTTTTAAGTGGAAATCCGGAAGCTTTAAAATACTTTGGATTACGTCCTGAAAAGAAAATTGAACTGTTTAATGGAAGCATAAAGTGCAAATTCCAGAAGTTTAGTCTTTATTCGGGTAGTAAAAAGCACAAAATCCCGGAGGCTTAGTCAGTGTTTTAGTATAGTTAGTTGAATTAAAACCCTGTTTATTGTACTAATTTAAAGACTTTACCAAAAAAAGCCCAGTTATTTTGAATTCATTTTATTTAAAGTTTATTTTGTTGTAAATTTATTCATGATTTAAAACAGGATATCAAAAAAAGAAATAAATTGTTTTTTTTAATTTGAATACCCTGACTTTTTTGATAAGATCAAATTTTTTATATATTTGTTGAGCGAACGCAAAGCGGATATTTGCTGAAGTAAAATAGAAAAAAAAGCCTCAATGAGCTTTGATATAAACGATTATTACTCTAAGCTTAATAGTGGAGATGTACTTCTGGCCTATAAAGGCAGCATTACCAGTGATCTGATTAGTAATGTTCTGGAGGTTGTTGAAGCTAAACTTGATGATCTGAGCGAACAAGCTAAGGTCAGAAAGAAAGTTTACAATGTATTGGTTGAGAGTCTTCAAAACCTCTTTCATCATAATGATGAACTCCCGGATAAGTCTCACGACTCTTTTGATCCGAAGTTTGGAGTGCTTGTGGTTTCAAGGGTGGAAAACAATGTTTATAAAATATCCACAGGCAACTTCATCAATTCAAGTAAAATTAAATTCCTAAAAGATAAAATTGATAAAATCAACTCCTTATCAGAAGAAGAGCTAAAGGATATGTATAAATTTATCCTTAATCACCAGAAATTATCTGCAAAAGGTGGGGGTGGTCTGGGATTGGTTGATATAGCAAGGAAAACAGGTAATAAACTGGAATATACTTTTGACAATTATAATAACGAATATTACTTCTTCAATCTCGAAGTACTGGTATCTTAAAAGATAATAATAATTTAAAGTTAATTATATGGAAGCAATTACGTTTGAAGGAACTGCAAAAACTCCTACTGTAAAATTTGATGCTGCAAATGGGATATTTGAAATTAAAGGGAGATCAATTCCTGAAAATTCTATAGAATTCTATAAACCTCTTGTCGACTGGCTCGACGAATATTCAAAAGCACCGCGCGATTTGACACAGGTCAATGTGCAGCTGGAGTATTTTAATACCAGCTCATCAAAATGTATCCTTGATGTTTTCAAAAAACTTGAAAATATTCATAAGGGCAAAAATGAGGTAATCATTAACTGGCACTATGAGGAAGATGATGAAGATATGCTGGAAGCCGGTGAAGACTATGAGTCTATCATCAGAGTTCCGTTTAAAATGATCGAAATTGTTGAGTGACGCGAAGGCACACTTCCCTGTTTCGGTTAATTTGTTAGAATTAAAGAGGCTGTCTCAAAGCGAGGCAGTCTTTTTTTTGATATTAATTTCTACTTTTAAGTATCCGAAGAAGCACGGAAAGTTACCAGGGACAGGACCTGACGAACCTGACGAAGCAACTTGAATTGTTCCACCCGCTCATTTAATGGAGGTACCAATTTGTCACTTCCAAACTTGAAATCACCAATTGTGATATCAAGAA
>CAYOLQ010000021.1:0-16054 GCA_964404825.1 uncultured Chitinophaga sp. | reverse complement strand
GGAGGTACCAATTTGTCACTTCCAAACTTGAAATCACCAATTGTGATATCAAGAACTGACGAATTAATAACCAGCAAGATCTATCTTATAAGAGATAAAAAAGTGATGTTGGATCATGACCTGGCGAAACTTTATTATGTTGAAACAAAAGTATTGAAACAGGCTGTTCGCAGAAACATAGACCGTTTTCCTGATGACTTTATGTTCGAACTTAGTAGTCAGGAGTTTACAATCTTGAGGTCACAATTTGTGACCTCAAATTGGGGTGGCTCAAGATACGTCCCCATGGCTTTTACAGAACAAGGTGTAGCAATGTTATCAAGTGTCCTTCACAGTGATAAGGCCATAATGGTAAACATCCAAATAATGAGGGTATTTACTAAGATCAGAGAGTTACTGACGGATAATTTAAGTGTGCGCCTTGAGATAGAAGAAATAAAAAAACAACTTGTGAATCATGATAAAAATATAGAGCTTGTCTTCAGTTATCTTGACGAAATGATCGAGAAACATGAGAACCCAAAACCCAGGAAAGCAATAGGCTATAAGAGTTCCTAAAAATTACCGTTGTTTTTCAAATGTAGATTTGTTTTTAATATCTTATTTATGGGGGCGAAGAATGACTACAGAAATTGATAGAAAAGATAGAAAAAAGTTTGATCGCAATCCAGCGACCATCTGATTATGAATGATTCTTTAATGCTTAAAAATCAATATATAAATGGTGTCAAAAAAAAGAGGCTGTCTCAACGCGAGACAACCTCTTTTTTACGAAAAATCCTGCTTCCACTTTGATCCCCCGGGATAAAACAGATTTATTTCGACTTCTTACCGAACTCCAGATTCTCAAAAAAATCAAGGAATCTCTTTAGTAGTCTATAATACAGCGCTACATATAGCATAATAATGCTTATCCAGATAACCATAACATTTACCCAGAAGGTATTATAGTACTCGCCAAATACCTTTTTTCTGGGAGCATAAAAGTGTGCTTTTACCATTGGATGCATCGGATCCAGATAAATAGGATCTGTTTTCTGAATCAGCTTGCCTTTGTATTCAACAATTCTTTCATATTCGTTTTTGTTGGTTACAAACTCCTCCAGGCTCTCATTCGAATATTTCCTCTTCAATTCGCTCATTACAGCCTGATCTTCCTTCATCTTATTCTCCGACTTTTTATTATACAGGTGTTTATAGAGCTTGGTGTAGAATTCCTTAATTGTTGAAAGGTATTCAATTGCCTCTTTTACAACTGCCTTATCTACTTTTTCAATACTAAGCCTGTCTGCCCGCGGAAACCCTGCATCAGAAGCTGATTTAAATTCTTTTTTCAGTTCTTTACGGTATGTCATTTCCTTTATAATCTCGTTTCTTACCAAATCAAGATAATAACTGATCTTTTCTGATTTCGTGGGATCTCCAAGGTTATTATCTACAAAGGCGAGTTTATTATTCAGGTCGTTAATCAGAAAGTCGGATTTAAAACTGGCATTGCTGCTTAGTTTATCCATCTCGTAATACCTCTTCTGATAATCGTTTTCCATAAACTGGTAAGTAGCCAGAGCTTCATAGGCCCATCTGGCAGTGATTATTTCGCCATAAAACGGAATTGATTCAGGACTTGAGATTTTTGGATTTAGCTTCTCGAATTTCACAATTATTCCACTTAAAATAATCTGCGGAATAACCAGGAATGGAATCAGGATGTATATTGTTACAACAGTTTTGAAACTATCTGAAATAAGTAAGCCAAGCAGGTTCGAGCTTGCCCAGGCACTGAACAATACCAGCCAGTATTCGAAATACATTCCCCTGATTTCCATGATTGAATTGCCTATCAGCACAAAGGTGGCCGCCTGAATAGCAGAAAGGACAAACTGAACAAATACTTTCGACATCAGATAACCCGACCAGCTGAGGTTCAGAAATGTTTCTCGTTTCAGGATCTTACGATCTTTAATGATTTCCTCAGCACTTACAGTTAACCCCATGAAAATAGCAACGATAACAGACATGAAAAGATAAACCGGGAGATTCGAGTTTCCCCAGAGAGTGTAACCGTATTCATTTGCCACATCCACACTGAAGTATTTTATTATATACGCCAGTAATGAGGCCAGAATCGGAGCTTCCAGAAAATTGATTGCCAGATACTGAGTGTCGCTTAGCTTTTTCAAAACATCCCTCGAGACAAATACCCAGAATTGCTTTAACTTTCCGGGTACTTTAAAGGAAATTTCCGGAAGATCTTCCTTGCCAGCTGTATTTTCAGCTTCTGCCGTTTTATGCTGACTGTAGAATTCGCTCCATTCAGTCGGACTAATCTTTCGGGTATCGGTAAGTTTTCCGTATTCATCGAGTACCGACGCTTCCACTATGTTGAATACCTGTTCGGGATTTACATTACCGCAGGTATGACACTCACTCTCGTTCCAGTTGGCATGATGAACCTTTGATTTGAAATACACAATTGAATCTACAGGGTTTCCATTATATATAAGGTAACCCCCGGTATCTAATATCAGAAGTTTATCGAACATCTTGAAAATATCCGACGAAGGCTGATGAATCACAACGAAAACAAGTTTTCCTTTAAGCGAAAGCTCCTTCAACAGGTCAAGGATGTTCTCACTGTCTCTGCTTGATAAGCCTGATGTTGGTTCATCCAAAAACAATACGGCCGGTTCGCGGATGAGCTCCAGTGCAATATTCAACCGTTTTCTCTGACCCCCGCTGATTTTTTTATTCAGGGGAGAGCCCACCTGAATGTCTTTAATTTCAAATAAGCCAAGATTCTTTAAAACTTTATCAACTACATTTATCAGCTGTTCCTCAGAATAATTGTCGAAGCATAATTTAGCATTGTAATAAAGATTCTGGAAAACCGAAAGTTCTTCAATAAGAAGATCATCCTGTGATACATGACCAATGATCCCTTCAATCTGATCTTTCTGAAAATGGATATCCACTCCGTTAATTTTCACAGATCCCCCGGTAGGAGCAGAAGAACCGTTAAGTACATTCAACAGGGTTGATTTACCTGCACCGCTGGCTCCCATTATTCCGACAAGACTCCCCGAATATTCTGTAAAACTGATGTCGTGCAGCCCGAGCTTTCCGTTTTTAAATTGGTATTCAATATTGCGGACTGCAAAAACAATTTTCGATTTTATCCTGTCTTCTGCATAACGGTTTACAACATCGCTGTAATATATTGGTTTGATTTGCTGATTCCTGATTGACGAGCCATAGTTAAAGGGATAAACTTTTTCCCTTTCAAGCATCTGACCGTTCATGTAAATCTCATTATGTCCGATGTACCGGATAAAATAGAGGTTTGCCATTTCAATATTCAGTACGCGAATCTGCCCGAGCAGAGCATCAATTTTAAAATGCTTGGTTTTAAATGATGAGTATTCAGAATCTTCCTTCCCATCGATAATCATTATCTCTTCATCATCCGGAAGCTCATCGAAGGTATACAACACAAATTCCTTCATTCTTTTATATTCAATTGCAGGAATGAAGAAACTTTCGGCAACCGTATTGAGAAACTCCATTTCCTGATCTGTAATGATAGCATTATCAGATTTTACAAATTCGAGAAGCTGAATAAGCACAATAATTTTCTGAGCCTGGGCGAGTTCTTCATTAATTTCCGAACAAATTTTTAACACTTTAACTGAGCTGGCCGAAATCCTCCGGCGCCTGTGATCAGTCTCTTTCTGTTTTTCCTGATTTACGCTGTAAAACGCATCGAACACCTTCAGGTATTCCTCTACAAGTTCCTGGTTGAGTTGTCTTTTCAGAAACGATTCAACAACTGTCCTTCTGTCTTCAGTGTTACTCTCCGGCCTCGCGATAATTGCGAAAAGCTGCATGAGGGCTTTTAAAATCTGTTCACTCATAAAGTTTAAACTTACTTAAATGATTAACTGTCTAAAAATAGTCGTCGGTTCTACCTACCGAATATAAGAATAAATCAGGAAACCGACCAAATATTTATTAACGTAATGATAAAGACCGGATTCTCATTGACGGGATGGAAGTTTTTATCCATATCCCGTTGTTAGGATTCATGTTCTCTTCCGGCAATCTAAATAAACTTTTCCAGTTTGAATGTTGTATTCAGTAATTCTCCGTTTCTCATAAAGGAAACATTTATCTTCCTGCCCGGCTGGTTCTGAAGAATATTATAAATATCTGATAACTCAATTTTTTCTGCACGCATACCGTTTATGGATTGAATCACATCCCCTTCTGCTAATCCCGACAAGTCGGCAGGTGAGCCCTTCCTGATTCCTGCAATCACGAAGATTTTTAACCCGGAATAGGGCACAATGACCTCCATTCCGCTCAGATTCTGTATGAAATCGGTTTTAAAAAATGAATTTGGTTTCAGACTTATTTTTTGATTGGGATAATCAATAATGAGGTTAAACCGCCTGAGAATCTCAGATCCAATGCTTCCGTTTCTCTGGTTGAGCCCCGCAGCATTTGAAATGGAGGATGAATCGGGAAAACTTACAATTACATCATTCAGCATATTTCCCCCGATTTCAAGTGCATGTATTCGTCCAAGATATCCAAAAACCTCTCCGTTCAGACCGGTTCCCAGATATGTTTCCTTGCTTCCTTCAGGGAGTTTCATTCCCGGTACGGAACTTCCGTCCAGCCAGATAGAATGACTTGCACCGGTATCAATCAACAGTTTTACAGGAAATCTGTTTCCCGAATTATCAACTATGGTAAGGTTTATGTAGGGTTTGGTGGAATTCAGAATTAAGGGAAAACTTGCATATTTCGACTGCTTTTTGCCGTATATAAAACTTCCGGGTTTCGTAAATGTAATTAGTTTTGAATCATAATTTACCGATATAATAAAATTGCTGAATATCGAATATCCCAGTATGCCATGAATTGGTATACCCATTCTGGCAGATAGCTGGAAAGCATTATCGAGAATAATATAAATATCCTGATTCTGTCCTGAAATTCCTCCGATTTTAATTTCATTTCCATACGAATGCAGAGCATTAATCGGTTCCCCCATCCCAAGTCCCTGAAGCTGAATTTCTCTGGCGTAATTGAGTACCAGACTGTCTTTGTCAACCAGTTCCGTGATCATGGTTGTGCTGATTCCGGTGTCGAGAATGAAGTTCAAAGTGTCGGATTTGTTTACGACTACCGGGATAATGATGAGGTTATTAATGAAAGTAAAAGTCAGGCTCTGGGATTTCTGTCTGGGTTTTTCAAAATCAAGTTTTTTTAGCGGATTCTGTGAATAAACAGAAATTGTAATTCCTGCAATACTTAACAGCAGAAAAAGACAAATTCCCCGTTTTAGTTTGTAATTCATAATCCCGGGATTTTGAATCATTGTAACAAATTAATATGATATAATTGAGTGACAATCTGGCATAAAAATACAGTAAAAATCGGATTGGCAGAAGATTTGAGTAATATAATGTAACAAAGACTTAAAAACTGGTTAAACAGTTTATTATATATATTTTGATTTAGTGATAAAATCCTATTTTTTCAGATATGAATTACAATAATCTAACTATTAAATCACAGGAAGCCATGCAGCAGGCGTTCTCCATAGCTGCAGCAAATAATAATCAGGCAGTTGAAAACGGACATTTATTAAAATCGATACATGAAAATGCCTCCGATCTTGTTTCATTTATTTACGGGAAGGCCGGCATAAGTCTGAATACTGTTTCTGCCATTGTCGACCGTATTATCAGCTCCTATCCTAAAGTCAGCGGAGGCGACGCTTACCTGTCAAATGCAGCCACGCGATCTGTAACAAAAGCCGAACTGCAAGCCAAATCCATGGGGGATGAATATGTTTCTCTTGAGCATTTATTACTGGGAATCTTGGCTGCTTCTGATGATATAGCGCAGGTTTTAAAGGATAACGGACTTACTGAAAAGTCGCTTAAAAAAATAATCGAGGAATTAAGAAAGGGGGAGAAAGTAAAATCTCAGACTGCCGAAGACACTTATAATTCACTTTCCAGGTATGCAATTGACCTGAACGAAAAAGCCCGGCAGGGAAAACTGGATCCGGTTATCGGCAGGGATGATGAAATACGACGTATACTTCAGATTCTTAGCCGGCGTACAAAGAATAATCCGATACTAATAGGTGAACCCGGTGTGGGAAAAACGGCAATTGCTGAAGGACTCGCACACAGGATTGTTGATGGTGATGTGCCCGATACTCTAAAAGACAAAAAAGTATTTTCACTCGATATGGGCGCTCTTATTGCCGGCGCAAAGTATAAAGGGGAGTTTGAAGAACGGCTTAAATCAGTTGTAAAGGAGGTAATTGCTTCTGAAGGAGATATTATACTTTTTATCGACGAGATTCATACTCTTGTGGGAGCAGGAAAGTCAGAAGGGGCGATGGATGCAGCCAATATACTTAAACCCGCTCTTGCCCGGGGAGAACTCAGGGCAATCGGGGCAACCACCTTAAGTGAGTATCAAAAATACTTTGAAAAAGATAAGGCCCTCGAACGAAAGTTCCAAATTGTAATGGTTGATGAACCTGACGAACTGAGTGCGATCTCCATATTGCGCGGACTTAAGGAAAAGTATGAAAATTTTCATAAGGTAAGAATTCGTGATGAAGCGATAATTGCAGCCGTTGAATTATCAAAGCGGTACATCACGGATCGGTTTTTACCCGACAAGGCGATTGATCTTATTGATGAAGCTGCGGCAAGACTAAGGCTCGAAATGAATAGCCTTCCGGAGGAAATTGATGAGATTGAAAGACGAATCAAGCAGTTAGAAATTGAAAAAGAAGCCATTAAAAGAGACGGGGAAGTAGCTCGGATCCAGGGAATTGAATCCCAGATAGCTAATCTGTCGGAAGAAAGAAATAAGCAAAGAGCCAAATGGGAAACCGAGAAGAAGATTATCTCCGACATTCAGAAAGAAAAGGAAAATATTGAAAATTATAAATTTCAGGCTCACGAGGCTGAACGGTCAGGGGATTATGGGAAAGTTGCTGAAATACGTTACGGTAAGATTCAGGAATCTGAAGCCAAAATTCTTGGTCTGAATCAGGAATTGCTGATCAAGCAAGGCGATGATGCAATGATCAGGGAAGAAGTGGGAGATGAGGACATTGCGGAAATCGTATCAAAATGGACGGGTATTCCGGTAAATAAAATGCTTCAGAGCGAAAAGGATAAACTTATTAATCTGGAGGAACAGTTGCACAAAAGAGTCGTCGGGCAGGATGAAGCAATCGGTGCTGTTGCCGACGCGGTGAGAAGAAGCCGTGCCGGATTGCAAGACTCCCGCCGACCGGTTGGTTCATTTATTTTTCTGGGAACAACAGGCGTTGGTAAAACAGAATTGGCAAAAGCCCTGGCCGAATTTCTTTTCGACGACGAGGGCCTTCTTACCCGCATTGATATGTCTGAATACCAGGAAAGACACAGTGTTTCGCGACTCATCGGAGCGCCGCCGGGATATGTGGGGTACGACGAAGGGGGTCAGCTCACTGAAGCTGTCAGAAGAAAACCCTATTCTGTCATTCTGCTTGATGAAATTGAAAAAGCTCATCCCGATGTGTTTAACATCCTCCTTCAGGTTCTGGATGACGGAAGACTAACGGATAATAAGGGCCGAACAGCAAATTTCAGGAATACAATTATTATAATGACATCTAACCTTGGATCTTCCATTATTCGTGAGAACCTTGAAAATGTTAAAGAATCAGATAAGGAGGAGGTTTTTGAGAAAACGAAGGATGAGATTTTTATGCAGCTTAGAAAAACAATTCCACCCGAATTTCTTAACCGGATAGATGAGGTTATTATGTTTAAACCCCTGAGTCGTGAACAGATTCTGCAAATTGTTGAAATACAATTCGACCGTCTCAGAACGCAGCTATTGATTTCGGGTATAGAACTAAGGATAAAAAAAGAAGCAATTTCCTGGCTTGCAAACCGGGGTTTCGATCCTCAGTTCGGGGCCAGACCAGTAAAAAGGGTAATTCAGAAGTTTCTGCTAAATGAACTGTCGAAAATTATTCTTGAAAACAAGGTTGTGCGCGATAAGCCTGTAATCATTGATGTGAAGGAAGATAAACTTTACTTTTCCAACAGCTGATGATCAGGGAAAACAAGCCACAGGATAAAGAAGTGCTCCCGGATTGAAAAATTCTATAAAATAAAGCAGAAATATAATCAGGAGAAACTTTTGAGAGCGTCTTCTCTTTTGTTATAGATCTCAAAAACATTATGTAACTGAAGAAGTTTGAAAAGTTCCATTACTTCCTCGTTAATATTGGAAATTTTAAAATAGCCATAATTATTGTTGGCTGTTTTCATTATGGAAAGAAATACTCCAAATCCCGAGCTATCAATAAACTGAATACCACTTAGGTCTAAAATTAATTTTGTATTCGGTGAGGTAAAAAGGGCTTTCATTTCTTCTTTAACCTGCTCGGCAATTAAAGCATTGAAGCGATTAACGTCCTTAAATGAAACAACAGTTACATCATTGTGGTATTCAATTTTAAGCATAATTGTTATTTTTTTTGCATTAACTGATTATTCTTGTATTTCTGCAATTCTTCAATAGCTATAAGACATTCAGATTTAAAAAAATCTATTTTGCTCTGATATGTTTCAATATTTTTCAAATTCTGGCAGTCCAGTTCAAAATCTTTAAGAGTAAGGGATAAGGGCGCCATACCCATTATCGCTACCGAAGATTTTGCTTTATGTGCCAGCTTTCCCAGGGAATCATAGTCATTTTTTGTATACAATTCCTGCATTTCAATCCATATTTCTTCTGCCTGAGCTATAAAAATATCAATCATTTCCAAAATTAGCTCATAATTTCCACCTGACATACTATGTAGGTATGTTAAATCTGTTTTTTCCAAATTACCTCCTGAATTTATGCTTTATAAAAAATAATAATGCGAATTACGAAATTCTATTGTACATACTGTTAATTAAAAGTAAATTTATTTTTTTAATTTTAGAATTAAAAATGTTTTATTTACCTCTTTGCTATTCATCCTGATTTTAGTGACAGATTTTAATGATTCAAATAAATCCAGATTATGAAGAAATTTTTTCTGATTTTGTTCACTCTCTTACTCGTTTTTCCTCAGCTTTTCGCACAAGTAAGTGATAAAAACAAGAAAAATGCAAAAACAGCCTATAATTCAGCTGTTGAAAACATAAGAAATCTTAATTTCGAAGCAGCACTTACATACCTTGATGCTGCTGTGGACCTTGATCCCGGGTTAAATGAAGCTTTAATCCAGAGAGGAAAGGTAAAGGTAGAACTCGGAAAAATTGATGAGGCAATCAGGGATTTCACACTGGCTGGCCAAAAAGATCCAAAGAACGGCGAACCTGACTTTTATCTTGGTTATTTGCCTTTTGCTTCCGATACATCACAATTACTTATTAACAAACTTAATGAGTCAATTTTAAAGGGATATAGGCAAGCTCAGGTATATTACTATCGCGGACTTTATTATCTTCTGATGCAAAACTACCCGACAGCCATAACAGATTTTACCTCTGCAGTTGAGTTGCAGCCGGATTATCCGCTCGCATATCATAACAGGGCAACAGCAAAAAGGGCAATTGGTGATATGCAGGGTGCACTTTACGATTACAGAATGGCAATAAATTATAAGAACGATTTCCCTCTCGCTTTTAATAATATGGGAAGCGTGAAAATAGCTCTCGGTGACTATGAAGGAGCCATGGCTGATTATAGCGTTGCGGTAAAGCTTGATCCGGAGTTTTTCATTGCACTCAATAACCGCGGAACCGCTAAATATTATCTGGGTCAGCCGGATTCAGCATTGGTAGATTTCAACAGAGCAATAGAATTACAGCAGAATTACATTCCGGCAATTAATAATAAGGCAGCAGGTTTATCCAAGACAGAAGCCTATTCTGAAGCAATTTTACTTTATGATCAGATTCTGTTAGCAGATAATAATTTTGCCAAAGCATACCTTAACAGGGGATTGGTACGGGAACTGACTGGTGATCTTTCAGGTGCCTGCGCAGACTGGAAAAAGGCTCTTGAACTGGGAATTTCAGAAGCTGAAAAGTATTTAAAGGAATGTAAATAATCAGTTTTAATATACGTTACGATGAAATTACGACTATTAGTTTCGATAGTAATTATTCTGGTAATTAACTTCAGCCAGACATTCGCTCAGAAAAACAAAGACGAGGTAAAAGTAAAGAAGAGCGAATTTAAAACAGGCAATAAAGAAGGTTTCCTTGATGCCTGGTTAAACATTGTGGATGCCGATGTGTATTTCGCTCAGGGTTTAGGCTCTTATAATCTTGCCAGGGATCTCTATCTGGCTGCTCACCAGTATAATAGCGAAAACCCAGAACTCAATTACCTTATTGGTGTATGTTATCTTTATACTGATGATAAATATGAGGCCATAAAATATTTCAGAAAGGCTTATGAGAAGAAACCTGATATAAGTCCGGAAATAAATTATCTTCTGGGCAGAGCGTACCATCTGGTACTTGAATTCGACAAGGCCGTTGAACATTACTATACCTTCAGAAAGTCTTTGAGTGGTCAGGATGCAATAGCAAAAAATGACTTTATCGATAAACTGATCATTGAATGTAAAAACGGAAAAGATTTAATTGCTGAACGTAAACGGCTAATAATCTCGAATCTTGGGGATAGTATTAATTCGATTTACGACGATTATTTCAGCATTTTTACTTCTGATGATTCAGTGGTATATTTCACTTCCCGCAGACCTGCAACTAAGAAAAGTAAAAGGAATGCCTATGATAATAAATTCTATGAAGATGTTTATTTTTCATCTCTTACAGATGGTGTATGGTCTGCAGCCCGGCCTTTGAATAAAAAAATTAACAGTAAGCACAATGATGCAGCAGTAAACATATCAGATGACGGATTGAATTTATTCATATACCGTGGTGAAGAAAAGGGAGGCGAAATCTACATGAGTGAACTGAAAAAAGGTGAATGGAAATCTCCAAAGCTTTGGAATTCAAAAATTTCCAGTGATCAGTCAGAATCTTCAGTTTGTTTTACCCAGTCAGGTGATACTGTTTATTTTATTTCAGCAAACGAAGACCTTAGTATTGGTGGTAAGGATATAATGATTTCTATTAGAAATGTTAAAGGAAAATGGATGAAGCCTTCCAACCTTAGCAGCCTGGTCAATACTAAATACGATGAGGAGGGGATTTTTCTCTCCCCCGATGGTAATACAATGTATTTCTCATCCCGGGGTCATAATACCATGGGTGGGTTTGATGTTTTTAAAACAGAAGTAAAATCGGATCGGACCTGGTCTGATCCCGTAAATATGGGCTATCCGGTGAATACTCCGGATGATGAACTTTTTTTCCGTCTTTCTTCTAACGGAAAAGCCGCTTACTTGTCAACTATCCGTGAAGGAGGAATTGGCGCAAAAGATTTGTATAAACTTGTATTTCTGGGATCCGAAAAAGAATTGATTCTTGCAAATGAGGATATTTTGATTGCTGGTCTGCCTGATAATAAGAAAACAGGGTTTTTCTCTATGCCTGATGCCATACCTGTCGATTCCTTTTATTATCTCAAAGGTCGTGTTCTTAACAAAGCCAATAATGAACCGGTATCGGCCAAACTAGAGTTTGTGGATGCGGCAGAATCAAAAGTTGTGGCAACGGCCATCACTACTGAAACAGGTGAATATCAGGCAAAACTACTTGAAGCTAAAACCTATGGTGTTGAAGTTGTTGCAAAGGATTATCTCTTCTTCCTCGATGCGGTTGATATGAGCTCTGCCACTACCGATGAGCCATTTATCCGGGATTTCCTGCTCGATAAAGTTGAAGTGGGTACAAAGGTAGTGCTTGAAAATATCTATTTCGAAACCAATAAGGCCACACTTACAGCTGCATCCTATCCGCAGTTAAATCAGGTAGTTGCTTTCCTGGAAAATAACGAAACGGTGCGGCTTGAAATATCAGGACACACCGATAACGTTGGTTCATTAAAAATCAATCTGAAACTATCCGATGAGAGGGCTAAAGCAGTTGTGGATTATATGGTGGCTAATGGTATCGACAAATCCAGACTCGAATGGAAAGGCTATGCATTTAACCAGCCAATTGCTCCAAATGACACTCCCGCCGGAAGAGAGCAAAACAGAAGAGTAGAGTTTAAAGTAATTTCAAAATAGGTCACTGATAGCTGAGGCTTAGGTTTCCCGCAAACTTAAACCTCAGCTATTTTTTCAATACTACTTGTTTTTCAGATGTTTATAAGCCATACTTCCCTTTTGTAACTGCTGCAAAAGGTAAAGGCCTATACTGTTCCCTCTTTTTAGCGGCTTTTCTAAGTGTGTTATGTAGTCCAAATTAAATTACCGGAACTGCTTTTAAACAAATTTCAGGCATGAAAAAAGTGCTACTTTTGATGTCGGAAACAGAATTATAATAATAAATCCGATATAATGAAATATACCGCATTCAACGAGATTCATAAAAAACTGGGCGGCCGCCTTGTACCCTTTGCCGGTTATGAAATGCCTATAGAATATTCAGGTATTAATGATGAGCACGTTACCGTACGCGAAAAGCTTGGAATATTTGATGTTTCCCATATGGGGGAAATATGGGTGAAAGGTCCCAATGCAAAAGCCTTTGTTCAGAAAGTTACTTCAAACGATATTAACCTTCTTTTTCCGGGTAAAATTCAATACAGCTGCTTTCCAAATGGTAAAGGTGGAATTGTTGATGATTTACTTGTTTATTACTATGAAGATTCAAAATACCTTCTCGTTGTAAATGCATCAAATACCGAAAAGGACTACAACTGGCTGGTAAGTCAGAACAGCGAAGGAGCTGTACTTGAGAATGCATCCGACAGGATTTCTCAGGTTGCTGTTCAGGGTCCGCTTGCTGCTAAAGCCCTTCAAAAACTGACAAAAACCGATCTTTTATCAATGCCTTATTATACCTTCACTACCGCTGAATTTGCCGGTGTCGGGGATGTAATTATTTCAGCAACCGGATATACTGGTGCCGGCGGGTTTGAATTGTACTTTTATAATGATGTTGCTGCTGGTATCTGGGAAAAAATTATGAAGGCTGGTGAAGAATTCGGAATTAAACCGATTGGGCTGGCTGCAAGAGACACCCTGCGTCTGGAAATGGGATATTGTCTGTACGGTAACGATATCAACGACACAACCTCTCCCCTCGAAGCAGGTTTGGGTTGGATAACCAAATTCAATCCCGGAAACAACTTTATTGACAGGGAATATCTGGAAAAACAGAAAAGTAATGGCCTGAAGAAAAAACTGGTTGCTTTTGTGATGGTTGACAGAGGGATCCCCCGTCAGCATTATCAGGTTGCAGACTCAAAAGGAGAAATTATCGGGGAAGTAACTTCCGGAACCATGTCGCCCATGCTCAAACAAGGAATAGGCATGGCTTATGTGAAAACCGGATTTGAAAAGCCGGGAAGTGAAATATTTATCCGGATTCGTGAAAAGGATATTAAAGCGAAAATCACAACTTTGCCATTCTATAAAAAGTAAATCATCGCAAATGAAAGGGGTAGATAAGTGTAAGATTGAAGTATGTTTCTCGCCTGCATTATATCCATATTTTGAGAACCCTGAGGCAATTGTTGTTGTAACTGATATTCTCAGGGCATCCTCAGCAATATGCACTGCCTTTATGAACGGGGTTGAACGGATTATTCCTGTCCGCACTCTCGAAGAGGCCAGAGAATGGAAATCAAACGGTTACAAAGTAGCTGCAGAACGCGATGGCATTGTAAAGGATTTTGCCGATTTCGGGAACTCCCCATTCAACTTTACGGAACAAAGGGTTAAAGATCAGCATATTGTTTACAGTACCACCAACGGAACACAAGCTGTTCAGCTGGCTTCATCGGGTCATAAAGTACTTATCGGAGCATTTCTGAACCTCACCGCATTGTGCGATTATGCTGTTGAATCCTCCAGAGATGTTCTTGTTCTCTGTGCAGGCTGGAAAAATAAATTTAACCTTGAAGACACACTTTTTGCCGGAGCTATGGTTGATCATCTTATCCAAACCGGCAAATTCGATACAGTATGCGATTCTGCTCATGCTTCCCTTGATCTCTGGAATATTGCAAAATTTGATCTGATGGGGTACGTGGAGAAAGCTGCTCAGAGACACCGCCTCAAAAAGAACGGACTTGATGATGTTATCGAATATTGTCTGACATCTGATCTGACGCGCATTATCCCGGTATTAAAAAACGATTACCTTATTAAACTCAAGGGTTTTAAATAGATTGTGAATTAGTTAACAAATGCTTCCTTTTTATTAACCATGCAGGTCTTTTACTTTTAATTCGTAATATAATTATTAATTTTGCATACAAAATCAACCATTCTTACTCCGAATAATAACAAATTCAAATTATCATGAAGAAACATAATTTCTATGCAGGCCCCTCAATTCTCTCCCAATTTACAATAGAAAACACTGCAAAAGCAGTTCTGGATTTTAATGGTTCAGGATTATCTATTCTGGAGATTTCGCACAGAAGTAAGGAATTTATTGCAGTTACTGAAGAAGCAATTGCCTTATTTAAGGAATTGCTGCATATTCCTGAAGGGTATTCTGTTTTGTTCCTTCAGGGTGGTGCCAGCATGCAGTTTATGCAGGTTCCCTATAACCTTATGAATAAAAAAGCCGGATATCTCGATACCGGAATGTGGGCATCAAAAGCCATTAAGGAAGCTAAATTATTTGGTGAGGTAGTTACTGTAGCTTCTTCCAAAGACCGGAATTATGCTTATATCCCGAAAGGGTTTACTGTTCCCTCAGACATAGATTACTTCCATGTTACTACAAATAACACAATTTTCGGTACCGAACTTAAAGAAGATTTAAGTGTGAACGTTCCTTTGGTAGCAGATATGTCATCCGATATTTTCAGCCGTCCTGTCGACGTATCAAAATACGCTCTGATTTATGGCGGGGCTCAGAAAAATCTCGCTCCTGCAGGACTTACCTTTGTTATTGTAAAAAATGACGTGCTTGGTAAAGTGGATCGCCCGATTCCATCCATGATGAGCTATCAGGTTCATATTGAAAATGAGACCATGTACAATACACCTCCATGTATTGCCATTTATTCTGCGCTTCAGACACTTAAATGGTACAAACAACAAGGTGGAGTAGAAGCAATGCATAAGGTAAACCTAAAAAAAGCTGATATTCTGTACTCAGAAATCGAACGAAATAAAATGTTTAAAGTAACTGTTGAAAAACCTGAGGATCGTTCAATAATGAATGTTTGCTTTGTTATGAATGATAATTACACAGATAAGGAAGAAGATTTTAATAAATTTGCTTCATCGCAGGGAATGATAGGACTTAAAGGACACCGGTCAGTTGGCGGTTTCAGGGCATCAATTTATAACGCAATGCCGGTAGAAAGTGTTCAGGCGTTGGTAAATTGCATGAAAGAGTTTGAGGCAAAGGGATGATAAACAAAGTTGAATAAAGATGAGAAAGATTTTGATTGCTACGGATAAACCGTTTTCAAAAGTGGCCGTGAAGGCAATTGAAACGGTAATTAAAGATGCGGGGTATGAATGTGTTTTACTCGAAAAATATACCTTAAAAACAGAGTTACACAATGCAGCAGCGGATGTTGATGCAATCATAATTCGTTCTGATATTATAGATAGGGAAGTAATTCAAGTAGCTAAAAACCTCAAAATAGTTGTAAGAGCCGGTGCAGGTTATGATAACGTGGATCTGGCCGCTGCTACTGAAAAAGGTATTGTGGTTATGAATACCCCCGGACAGAATTCCAATGCTGTTGCAGAACTGGTTTTTGGAATGCTGGTTTACCTGAACAGGGGAGGATTCGATGGCTCCACCGGTACCGAATTACGAAATAAAAAAATAGGTATTCACGCTTACGGATACGTGGGACGCATTGTGGCTATAATCGCAAAAGGTTTCGGAATGAAAGTGTA
>CAYOLQ010000020.1:0-44929 GCA_964404825.1 uncultured Chitinophaga sp. | reverse complement strand
GCAGGCATGGCCCCCTTGCGTTCTCACATTTTTCATCTTTTTCATACACTCAAAACAAACCGCCAGGTTTCGTACTGGTATGGAGCCCGTTCAAAACGTGAAATCTTTTATGAGGAAGAATTCCGGAAAATTGAAAAGGAATTCCCGAATTTCAAATTTAATATAGCATTATCCGAACCTCATCCTGATGATAACTGGAAAGGATATACAGGATTTATTCATCAGGTGGTTTATAATGAGTACCTGAGCAAGAAGGAAGAGCCGGAGGACATTGAATACTACCTCTGCGGACCACCAATGATGAATGACGCTGTGCATCTGATGCTCTCAAATCTAGGCGTACCGGAGGAAATGGTCGATTTTGACGATTTCGGCGGGTAGTTTCTCTTACCCGATTCAGGGTTCTGTGTAGTTTATGATTGGGTGGTTCTGATGAATGAAATTGAAAAATTCGTTTCAAAAGTTTTTATTATGCGCCGCCATTACGTCAGGTTTACAAAATATAGTAGCTGTAAATGAAAAAGTTCCTGCTCTTCTTAATTCTGACTTCTCTTTTTCCATTCACCGCCTGCGATGAGCCTTCTCAACCGGGCGTATACCTTAAACTGGCTGGTTTTGCACAAGGAACATCTTATCATATTACCTACGAGTTAAAAGATACAATTGATCTTCAGAACCAGATAGATTCAATTTTACAGGCTTTTGACCTCTCTCTCTCCTCATATGACTCGTCCTCAATAATTTCAAGGATTAACAGAAATGAAGATGTTCTTGTAGATGAACTTTTCACCAATGTTTTTATAAAATCAGATGAGGTGTTCAAAGCATCAGATGGCCTTTTCGACATTACAGTTATGCCTCTTGTAAATGCATGGGGATTTGGGCCGGGAGCCCGCCAGAATATAGATTCCATGCGAATTGATAGTTTACTTGATTTTGTAGGAATGGAGAAGGTGAAGATTGAAAATGGCAGAATTATAAAATCTGATCCCAGAATTCAGCTTGACGTAAATGCTATTGCTCAGGGCTATTCAGTTGATGTGGTGGCAGAATTCCTTGAAAAGATGGGTTCGGAAAATTATATGGTTGAAATAGGCGGCGAAATCAGGGTTAAAGGAGTTAATCCAAAAGCTATGCGATGGAGAATAGGTATCGATAAACCTGAATTCGGCAATTTGATGCCGGGTGCAGAACTTGAGGCAATTGTTGAACTGAAAGATAAATCTCTGGCAACTTCAGGGAATTACAGGAAGTATTATGAAGAAAATGGAGTGAAATACACACATTCCATCGATCCTCATACCGGATATCCTGCCAAGCAATCCCTGTTAAGCGCAACAATTATCGCCGACGATTGCATGACTGCCGACGCATACGCTACTGTATGCATGGTGGGAGGTCTTGATAAGAGCAAAGAAATACTGTCAGAACATCCTGAGTTGGATGCTTATCTAATTTATGGGGACGAAACCGGGGTTTATCAGCTTTATATTACAAAAGGAATGGAGAAATGGATTAGTGAGTAGGTAAAGCATTTAATGAAAAACATTAGTGCTTACCTTTTTCTAAAAACGTAAGGTGTTATTCCGGTTTTGTTATACTTCAGTTTTGCAGGAACCTCCGCAACATTCACCAACACCTTTATCCCGTAATTCCTGCGAGGTAGCACTGCAACTGCTTCCTTTAAAGACGGCCTTTTTATCCAATATCAGCTTAATTGAAAGACCTATGATTCCTATCGCAAGGATGATTACCGATAATAAAATTACTTTTAACATAATATGGTATTTTCAAAGTTTAAGCGCATCTGTTTCTGATAACAATCAAAAGAATGTAATGTTCCGGGAAGCTTTGAATTTTATCCTGAGCAGGATCCACAATCCTCAACCGATTGCCCTTTCAGCTTTTTAAAACATTTCAGCTCATCGTGCTTAACGCAGGTTATTCCAAGTTTTCGCATTTCCTTATTATGACCTACCTGATATTTTGGAAATTTTCCGTTTTTCCGGAAAAGAATATTAAAAGCCATACCCGAAAGTGCAAGGGCGAGCAGGATTACAGATATTAACAATATTTTAATCAATGACTGAACAATTAAGGATTTCAGATGTCTTATAGGGTGCAAATGTAAAGAAAAAAAGCTAATCTTGTTATTGGATAAAAGGTTGATTCCAAATACTGAATTTGTTCCGGATTAGCACATAACCATAATCCTTTTTAACTTTGCTTAAAAGATTATAAAAATGCCAGCAACTAAACCCAAAGATCCAAGCTTTGAAGAGTTTGTTCATGAAGTAATCGCAGATTATAAAACAGCTCTTATTAGCCGACATTGCAGCCTCCTTGCCCGAAAAGAAGTGCTGACAGGGAAAGCCAAGTTTGGAATTTTTGGTGATGGAAAAGAGATTGCTCAGATTGCAATGGCCAAGAGTTTTTTACCCGGCGACTGGCGGTCGGGGTATTACCGCGATCAGACCTTCATGTTTGCCACAGGTATTAGTAATCCTGAAGAGTTTTTTGCTCAAATTTATGGTGATACAGGCCTTGACCATAATCCCGGAAATGGAGGACGTTCATTTAATAATCATTTTTGTACCCGCACCCTGCTTCCTGATGGCTCATGGCATAACCTGACTGAAATGAAAAACTCAGCAGCAGATTTATCACCTACTGCCGGTCAGATGCCACGACTGGTAGGACTTGGTTATGCTTCAAAATTATTCAGACAAAACCCTGAATTGCGCAGTTTTAAGGAATTTTCAAACAACGGAAACGAGGTGGCTTTCGGTATGATTGGTGATGCAAGCACTGCAGAAGGTCCGTTTTTCGAAACTGTAAATGCAGCTGCAGTTCTTCAGATACCCGTTGCCATCGCAGTTTGGGACGATGGTTATGGAATTTCAGTTACCAGAGATCTCCAGATTGTGAAATCAAGTATATCTGAAGCACTTAAAGGCTTTGAAAAGGAAGCAGATACAAACGGCATACTTATTTATAAAGCTTTAGGCTGGGATTATGCAGGCCTTTGCAAAACATTCAAGGAGGGCATTGATATTTGCCGGAGGGATCATATACCCGTGCTATTTCATATCGACGAAATGGTTCAGCCATCCGGACACTCCACCTCAGGATCTCACGAACGATATAAATCACCGGAAAGACTTCAGTGGGAAGAGGCTTTTGATCCCATTAAAAAAATGAAGGAATGGATACTCGAGAAAGATATTGCATCTGAACTGGAGTTGGAAAGAATTGATAATGAGGCGGAAAATGAAGTCCGTGAAGCCCGTAACAGGGCATGGAAAAACTATATAGGTCCGATAGAAAAGGAAAGACGCGAAATTCTGGCCATTATAGAAAACCGCACTTGTCAGTGCAAAGCAGATAAATTTGATAAAGTGGGAGCTTATGCAAGTAACCTTAAGAAAATTATTAACCCAATCCGAAAGGATAATTTAAGTACCGCAAAGAGGATTCTCCGGCATGTATGTCTCGATTGCCCCGGAAGAAAAGAACTACAGACTAAACTATCGGCGTGGCTTGAAGCTGAAAAGAAGAAAAATGTGGATAGATATAACACCACACTTTATAATGAAACGGATCGATCTGCTTTAAAAGTAAAGGCTGTCCCACCTATGTATAGTGATGATCCTGAAATGCTTAATGGCCGGGAAATTATCCAGAATAACTTTGATAAATTATTTGAAAAATATCCCTTACTAGTAACTTTTGGTGAGGATACGGGCAAAATTGGTGATGTAAATAAGGCTTTAGAGGGATTGCAGGAAAAATACGGAGATCTCAGAATAACAGATACCGGCATACGTGAAACCACCATTCTGGGCCAGGGTATCGGAATGGCTCTTCGCGGATTACGACCGGTAGCGGAAATCCAGTATTTCGATTACCTATTATATGGGTTACAGACACTAAGCGATGATTTGGCCACTCTTCACTGGCGAACAAAAGCAGGTCAGGCTGCTCCGTTAATTGTCAGGACCCGGGGGCACAGGCTCGAAGGTATATGGCACTCAGGTTCTCCAATGGGAATGGTAATTAACGCTATCAGGGGGATGTATGTCTGTGTTCCGCGGGATATGACCCGGGCAGCAGGTATGTATAATACTCTCCTTAGTGCAGATGATCCTGCAATTGTTATAGAACCTTTAAATGGCTATAGGTTAAAGGAAGCCCGTCCGGATAATATAGGGGAGTTTAAAATTCCTTTGGGAGTGCCGGAAATATTGAAAGAAGGTACAGATATAACACTTGTTACCTATGGTTCATGCGTTCGCATTGCAATAAATGCAATAGAACAATTGGAAGAGTTTGGGATAAGCGTTGAATTGATTGATGTACAAACACTTTTACCCTTCGATCTCCAGCATATCATTGCAAAGTCAGTTAAAAAAACCAGCAAAGTAGTATTTTTTGATGAGGATGTACCGGGAGGTGCAACAGCTTATATGATGCAGAAAGTGCTAGAAGAACAAAAAGCATTCTTCAGTATCGAAGCGGAACCCCGCACTATTTGTGCCAAAGATCACCGTCCTGCTTATGGAACCGACGGAGACTATTTCTCTAACCCAAACGCTGAGGATGTTTTTGAAACTCTTTATGGAATTATGAATGAGACAAATCCTCAAAAATATCCATTACTTTATTGAGTATCATTGTCCGGTTCATCAATATGTATCTTTTCAGGGATCTCGCCTTCCTTATACCTTCTGATTTTATAATTCAGACTGGCGATAATGATCGCGACAATTGGATTCACAAGGTTGAAAAAGCAGTAGGGCAGGTAAGTCCACGTACTTACACCCAGCACTCTTGATTGAGTAGCTCCACAGGTATTCCAGGGCACCAAAACACTCGTGAGGGTACCACCGTCTTCAAGCGTGCGACTTAATAACTCCGGTTTATACCCGCGTTTTCGGTATGTATCTGCGAACATTCTACCCGGTACAACAATTGAAATGTATTGGTCGGAAGCAGTAATATTGAAGAATATACTTGATGCAATGGTAGTTGCAACAAGGCTTCCGGTACTTTTCGCATAACGTATTACCGATTGCGTAATGCGAACCAGCATTCCTGCAGATTCCATGGCGCCCCCAAAAATCATTGCGGAAATAATAAGCCAGATTGTGTTTAACATACCTGCCATCCCTTCTGTGGTAAGCAATTCATCAACCATAGCATTCTGGGTTGTAATGCTTACATGTCCGTACATGGATTGCATGATGGCCATGTAACCTGATTTGAAAAAATTATCGCTCACACCTGATATTTCATTTATCAGATGAGGCTGAAAAATAATTGCCGATAATCCTCCTAATAAGGTACCTGCCAGAAGTGCAGGCAGAGGGGCTACTTTGAGCAGGATAATTGTAAAAAGTGCAGCCGGAACAACAAAGAGCCAGGGAGTAATTACAAACCGGCTTTCAATTGCCTGCATAACTGCCGGAATATCTGTTGTTGTTTCATGGAAATTATAATTGAATCCTATTATCAGGAACAGGACCAGACAAATTATCATACTTGGAGTGGTAGTTATTGCCATATACCTGATGTGGGTGAACAAATCTGTCCCGGCCATGGCTGGGGCCAGATTTGTTGTGTCTGACATGGGTGACATTTTATCCCCGAAATACGATCCCGATATTACCGCTCCGGCAACAAGTCCTTCATGTATCCCAAGGGTTTTGCCAATACCTACCAATGCAATACCGATTGTAGCTACTGTAGACCAGGAACTACCTGTGGCGAGCGAAACAATCCCAGTAATAATAACGCATGCAAACAGGAAAATGGATGGATGAAAAATTTGCAATCCGTAGTAAATCATTGCCGGTACAATTCCGCTAATCATCCAGGTGCCGGCCAGTGACCCAATCAGCAATAAAATGAGTATGGATGCCATAGCTGAACCAATGGAAGCTACTATCTTTTTTCGTACAAATGACCATGAATAGCCCAGACGAACCGCAATAACTGCTGCAACGGCTGCAGACAAAATCAAAGCGATCTGATTAGCCCCGTTGAGAGTGTTATCACCAAAATAAATAACATTGAAAAAAAGCAGTATGATGAGTATAACTATAGGAATCAGAGCCTGAAGTAGTGAGGGGTTTTTTCCGCTGCTTTTCATTTTTAACAGAATGAGTTTGGGAAGATAATGAATTATTTGTTGTTTTGTTATGTTAGAAATTAAAATGACATACAACTATTAGCTCATTAAATGCGTCTATTATTTATATCACATAAAAACAGTTACCCGACAGTCAATTCATTTATTTTATCAAATATGAGTCGGATTTATTGAAATATTGATTAAAGGCTTGCTAAATTCACACCAGTTTAAAAACGGTATACGTTGGCTATGAATCTTAATATAGATTTCTTTAAAATTACGGACAACAAAGTTGCCTCACAGGGAAAAGTTCTCATAGCTGAACCTTTTCTTAACGATACGTATTTTAAACGATCTGTGGTTTTTATTACGGAGCATAATTCAGAGGGATCAGTTGGATTTGTTCTTAATAAACCTGTGGAACTTAAAGTTCAGGATGTGATCCAGAATTTTCCATATATTGAAGCAGGAATAAGCATCGGAGGTCCGGTGAATACTAACACCCTTCATTATATACACACTTTAGGTGAGTTAATTCCAGAAAGTGTCAGGGTTCTTGATAATGTTTTTTGGGGAGGGGATTTCAATGTGCTTAAAGAATTGATTGCCAGAGGAAAAGTAAGAAAGGATCAAATAAGATTTTTCCTTGGTTATTCAGGATGGGCAGCTTTGCAGTTAGAAAATGAATTGAAGGAAAGTGCATGGCTTGTAGCTGAAATAAATGCCGAATTAATAATGAAGGGAGAGGAAGTCGGTTTCTGGAATCAGATCCTTGAAAAAATGGATAATAAATACCAGGTTTGGGCAAATTTCCCTGAGAACCCCGGACTTAACTAATCCCGGTTTCTTTTTTAATTCTTTCAATTAAAAAACTCATATCCTGATTTGTCTGGACTTTAATTGTCTTAAGCCCTGCCTTTTTGCCAGCCTCCATGTCGGTATCCCTGTCACCGATAAAAAATGAAATCCGGGGGTCAATCCCGAAACGTGCTATTGCTTTTTCAATCTGAACTGTATCGGGTTTACGACAAATGCACTTCTCATTATCGGGATGATGCGGACAATAATATATTTCATCAAAGAAAATACCGCTGACTTTTACCATTTCAGCAAGTTTCGCGTGAATTTTATCAGCAATATTTTTAGTATAAACTCCCCTGGAAATTCCTCCCTGATTTGATACAATAATTAAAAGATATCCATGAGATTTAAGCCAAATCAGCAGTTCTGTAATGCCGGTATTTAATTTAAAATCATCGGGATCTGTGATATAATAGTGACCTGTTTCATCATTAATGACCCCATCCCGATCGAAGAAAATAGCTTTTTTCATGAGCTATAAACCTAATTGATTGAGAAAAACCCGAATAAGCGATGGCTCTATAAGAATGGGAAAAAGGAGGCCATAAATAGCTCCCCACAAATGAGCATCGTGATTGATGTGATCTTTTTCTTTTCTCCCCATATAAGTTGAATATGCCAGATACAAAATTCCGAATACTATTCCCGGCAGAGGCAAAATTCCATACAGCAGTATTTTTTCGAGCGGAGAAAAGAAAATGCTTGTAAAAAGTACTGCTGATACAGCGCCAGACGCACCAACCGCAATATAATACGGATCTTTTCTCTTCTTAACAAAAGTGGTTAGACTTGAGATTATTAAAGATGAGAAATAGAGCAACAGAAAGCTTAAATGAGCGGACTGAATATATCCTGAATTTTCCAGAACCCGAAACTCTCTTTCCACATAAACTCCGAAGGAGAAGAGTACTATCATATTTATAAACAGGTGCATCCAGTCAGCATGTAAAAAAGCATGTGTAATAAACCGGTAATACTCCTTTTGTTCAACTATCCGGAAAGGTGAAAAGTCGTACCGGCTCATAAATACCGGATTCTGAAATGCTAAAAATGAGATAATTACTGTTACAACAACTATAATGATAGTTACCATACTCAATGAAGGATTTTAAAGATGAGTTCTTTTAACAGCTCTCCTGCTCCTGCTGAAACATTTCCAAAACCTTTTGATTTTAAGTCGTATTCTCTTAGCGTTGATATAATCTTAATTGTTTTGGCTGCACTATAATTTTTTGCTGCTGCTTCATATTCAGAGACAAAATAGGGATTAATCTTTAGACTTGCAGCAACGTTATTTCTTGATTTATCTCCCAGACTATGGTAAACGAGAATTTTACTAAAAAACTGGTACAGATGCGATACGGTCATTGTAATGTGATTATTCTTCTGATTATCAGCAAAATAATTGATAATCTGATTGGCTTTAAGCACATTTTTATTACTTATAGCATTGGATAGTTCAAAGTTGTTGAATTCCTTACTAATTCCAATATTCTTTTCGATATCAAGAGTTGTAATGGTTTTAGAAGTATCGGCCATTACAATAACCAGTTTTTCAAGTTCGTTTGAGATTCTCGACAAATCATTGCCAAGAAAATCAGTCAGGAGAAGAGCAGCCTTAGGTTCGATCCTGAAATTTCGCTTCGCAAGGTTATTCGAAATCCATTCGGGAATTTTGTTTTCATATAATTTTTTCGATTCATAATATACTGCATTTTCCTGCAGTGCTTTATAAATTGTTTTCCTCTTGTCCAGACTTTTGTATTTGTAATTAATAACCAAAAGGGTCGATTTCAGGGGATTTTTGATATAGTGTATTAGTTCTTCGAAATTTTTCACTTCCTGCGCTTCTTTAACAACAACCAACTGGTAATTTGCCATCATCGGGAAACGACGTGCTATGTTGGTAACTGTAGTCGCATCCGCGTCTTTACCATATATAACCGTTTGATTGAATGATTTCTCGGCTTCTGTAAGAACATTTTGCATTACATATTCAGTAATTCTGTCGATATAATACGGTTCATCACCGCATAAAAAATAAATGGGATGGTAAATCTTATTCTTAAGATCCTTAAACAGTTGCTCAATACTTATACTATTCTGGGTCGCAGCCATGGTTAATCGAATCGCATGTGTTTGACTGAAATCCCGTTGTTCTTTAGTTCTTTAAGGGAATCTACACCAATCACCATATGTTCCTTTACATAATTTTTACTCACAGTTTTATCGCTCTCTGCAGTTTTAATTCCGGAAGAAATCATAGGTTGATCTGTAACAAGCAAAAGAGCGCCTGTAGGTATTTCATTTGCAAATCCAACCGTAAAAATTGTTGCTGTTTCCATATCAATTGCCATTGAACGGGTTCCCCGCAGATACTCTTTGAATTCCTCGTCGTATTCCCATACCCGGCGGTTAGTTGTATAAACTGTTCCAGTCCAGTAATCTCTTCCTTTTCCCCTGATGGTTGATGAAACAGCCCTCTGAAGCTTAAATGCCGGCAGGCTGGGTATTTCAGGAGGTAAGTATTCATTTGAAGTTCCTTCCCCTTTAATAGCGGCTATCGGCAGGATAAGATCTCCCAGTTCATTTTTTCTTTTAAGCCCACCGCATTTTCCGAGAAACAGAACAGCTTTTGGGAGTATTGCACTCAGTAAATCCATTATGGTCGCGGCATTGGCACTTCCCATTCCAAAATTTATCATTGTAATACCATCAGCCGTGGCACATGGCATGGGAACGCTTTTATTAATTACCTTTGTTTTATAAGTAGTACAAAACAAATCCATGTATTGGCTGAAATTGGTAAGTAAAACATATTTTCCGAACGAATCCAGACTGCATCCTGTGTATCTGGGAAGCCAGTTTTCAACAATTTGCTGTTTTGTCTTCATGTTTTTTGCAGATTTTAATACTTTAAATTCCGTTATGTTTCCGGAAATATGAATGCTTTAAATTTACCAACTTATTCCTTTAAAATAAAATCTGAGAACGATCTGATGTATGTTTATGATCAGTTCCGCAGAAAATATGTCAGGCTGACTCCTGAAGAATGGGTTCGTCAGAATTTCGCAATGTATCTTGTAAATGAAAAGAAGTACCCTGCTTCAAGAATGACGATGGAAAAATCACTCAGAATAAACAAATTGTCAAAGCGTTGTGATATTCTTGTCTATAATGATTCCGGTGAACCGCTATTAATGGTTGAATGCAAATCCCCCGATATAAAAATAGGCCAAAATACCTTTGAGCAGGTATCCGTTTACAATATTAAGTTTCGTGTTCGTTACCTTATAATTACTAACGGAATGATGCATTATTGCTGTGATGTTGATTTTGATAACAAAAGTGTACGTTTTCTGAAAGAGATACCTTTATATGATTCTATCAGGTTTTCAGATCCTCACTAATTGTAAAAAATATTCGGAAAGCCATTGATCACCTTTTTTAATCCAGTCTTTTTTTTGCCCGGTTAGTATATATCCCTGCTTGATGAAAAGTTTGAGACTATCTTTGTTGTCTTCACAAATATTGCAATAGAGCTGTTTCAGATCGAGAACGCCAAAGGCATATTCACGCAAACTCTGCAATGCTTCAGAAGCATATCCCAGATTTCTGTCTTCCTGATTTCCAATCAGAATGCCAACTCCGGCACGCCTGTTGAACGGATCAAAATCAAAAAGATCAACAGCTCCGAGAATTTTCTCGTCTTCCTTTTTTTGAATTATGAGACGAATTTGTTTGGTTTCAAAGATATCAAGCTGAGCCTGCTCCATAAATTTTTTAAGGGTGTACTTTGAAAAGGGACTCAGAGTGTTGCTAAGATGCCAGATTGATGTATCGTTCTCCCACCGGTACAACAGATCAATATCTTCAGGTTCAAGTGCGCGTAGCAGTATTCGGGCGTTTTCGAGTATTTGCATTGTGCTATTTGTCAACCATATCTACTTTAAAGACTTTTCCTTCAGAAGACGTACCTGTAAACTGATCGGTTTGCTTATTGTAAGTTACCTCAATTTCCTCGTTGTCTTCAGGATTGGTAAGCAGTATTGTAAATGTCTTTTCAAAGCGCGGTGTTTCAACAGCTTTTTGGTCGGTGAAGGGGAGGATTTCAAGTTTAAAGATATCCACTTCACCAAGATTATTTTCATCAAAAAGAGACATATAGGCAGTTTTTCCATTATTAACCGGGAAAAACCCCACATCGTCTTTTGTGGTATTAACAGGAAATCCGAGATTTATAGCTTCGTCAAACTGTCCGTATTTGTTAAGGGTTGAATAAAAAACGTCGAATCCCCCCATATTAAAATGGCCTTTGGAGCTGAAAAAAAGTGTGGTACCGTCATCAGACAAATAAGGAGATTCCTCATCCTGGTCAGTATTAATCATTGATCCCAGATTTTCAGCAATACCCCAGTCGCCAACAGATTGTTTATTTGAAACAAAGATGTCAAGTCCACCGAGGCTGCCTTTTCGGTTACTTGTAAAATAAAGGCTTTTTCCATCGGGAGAGAGGGATGCGAATGTTTCGTTTGAACGTGAATTAATATTTTTATTCAGAGGGACAGCTGAACTCCAAAGGTTTCCGTCAAATTTGGAATAATAGATATCTGAATTTTTATCGTCTTTTTTTACCAGAAAAAGTTCATTTCCATCAGCAGAGATAGATGTGGGAAGCATATCACCGTCTGACCCAATCTGAGGAGTAATATTTACCGGATTTGACCAGAGTCCGTTTGATTTTTTCGAAATCATAATTGCTTCATAGAATCTCTGGCTGTTCATAAAGACAATGGTGTTTTCGTCTGGCGTAAGAACCGGGGAGTAATCAGAAACTCCTGAATTCACCGGAGCTCCGATATTTGTTTTTACAAGGTTAAGTGGGGAGTCTTTAATAATTTTTGCTCTTTCACAGGCTTTAATTTCAGCATCAACAATACGTGTGTTGTACTTTTTTTCGAAATCTTTAATGTTTTTAAAACGCGCATAACTTTCCAGTGCTTTGTCAAGGTCATTGTTCATCCGGTAAGCATTTCCGAGATAAAACCATGAGTGATGCGGAGCATGATTTTCGTCCAGATCCTTGGAGCGGTATTTTAAGGCAGTATTTAATACTGCTTTTTCCAGATAGGGGATTGCATTGGATTCTTTTCCCGGCAGATTCAGGTAGGTCATTCCGGTCCGGAAGTTGAAATTTGCATTATCGGGTTGATACCGGACAATTTTTAGAAAAAGGAAAAGAGCTTCCTGATACTCTCCGGTAGCAAAGAAATATTCTGCATCGTCAAAGGTATCAAAAATATCATCCTGGTTCTCTTGCGGGAATGCCAGATTCCAGCTGAAAAATGAAAGGAACAGGATAATAATACTTCTTCGCATGTTAAAAACTTACAGGGACAATTAATTTAACATTATTTTACGCGTAATTGTTCAGGAACCGGAACTTTTTCAATAATAAGAAGTGCGCCTCCAAGTTCAATTGCATGGAATTCTACCCTTCTGTTAAATTTTCTGCCTTCGAGGGCATCTTTACCATCAGCATAGGCATTAATTGCAATATTCTCTGATTCACTAAAGCCTTTTATTTTCAGTCTGGAAGCATCAATGCCTTTACCGGTAATATATGCAGTTACTGCTTTAGCTCGTTTTTCAGAAAGAATCTGGTTGTATTCAAAAGAGCCAATGGCATCGGTGTATCCTCTTATTTCAATGCTTAACAATGGATATTCCTGCATGGCTTTGGTAAGATCCCCAAGTTTTTCTTTAGCTGCATCGGTTAAATTGAAGCTGTCAAAGCCAAAAAATATTGGTTTGATACTATATTGTAACGATGTCGGTTTTTCTTCAGCTACAACTACAGGGTCAACCACACGTGGTGTTTCGGTGGTTACTGGTTTTTCAACTGGCTTTTCTGTTACGTTCACTGTTTCAACAGGCTTATCTGCAACCAGGGCTTCTTCGGCAGGAATAATTTTCATGTAATAAATATCTCCTTCACCAAGACCGGCCTCTTCGTAAAGAGTAATGTATCCGCCATTTTTTTGATTGTCGGGAAAGAAAAAGAGATCGTCATCGGTGGTGTTTAATGGATAGGGTAATGGTTTTGGAACAGACCATGTTTTGTTATTCTGAAGATCTGATGTAAATACATCGTAACCCCCTATGGTTGAGTGTCCCTGTGAAGAAAAATACAGAGTTTTTCCATCGGAACTTACAAAGGGCGAATCTTCGTTCAGGGGAGTATTTATGGTGCTGCCGATGTTCACAGGTTCAGACCACTCTCCGTTTTCCGCAATTGCTGATGTGTAAATATCCATACCGCCTGATCCACCGACTCTGTTACTGGTAAAAAACAGTGTCTTACCATCAGGAGACAAGGAAGCATGCGATTCAAAGTATTTAGTGTTTATTGTTTTACCTATAGATCTGGAAGGATTCCATCTTCCCATTGAATAGTCGCTAATTAATATATCGCCGTCGAAATTATCTATCCGTACCAGAAACAATTTTGTACCATCAAAAGACAGAGACGAAACATATTGGTTACCATCGGATTCTATCTGAGGAGTAATGTTAATGGGATTTGTCCATGTGCCATTTACTTTCTTGACAAAGAAGACAGCATCATAAAATTTCTGAGCAGTCATGTAGGCCATTGAGTTTTCATCACCAGAATATACAGCCTGAAAGTTGTTCAGGTTTGAATTAAAGCGTTTGCCCATGTTCTCTTTAAAAATGGGAGAAGGATTTTTTATGGATTCTTTTGCCCTTTTGCATGACTCAATTTGCTGAAGAGCAAATTCCTTGTCTAACGGACTTGCTTTAAGCGCGAGGGATAAATAGGAATTATATGCGTCAATGGCTTTGTCTAACTGATTATTAATACGATATGCATTTCCAAGATAAAGCCAAGCATCAGGAGGAGATGAAACTTCGGTAAAAACTCCTTCTTTATATGATTCAGATATGGATAATACTGCTTTTTCAAGATATGGTATTGCTTCATACTTTTTGCCCGGGATATTCAGATAGCATACACCAATACGGTAATTAATATTGGAATTGTCTTGAAAGCCGGCCTTGTAGACTTTCTGAAAAGAAAAAAGTGCTTCATTATATTCTTCTTCGGATAGAAAGAATTCAGCATCAAAAAAATCTTCCCTGACAATATCTTTTTGTGCGTTTAAAACTAAAAACCCACTGAACATAAAGGAAATAAGGAAGAATATAAGCTTTTTCATAATTCATAGCTTTTGGTCAATGACCAAATTTAGTAAATATCACATTACAAATGAAAAATAATCCTCTTAATTATTGGCGGATCATCAGGGTTTTGATAAACCTCCCTGATCTTTGTGACGAGTGGGATAATATTCCGGTGGTATATTTAAAACAGGAAGCAGGCGGGGAGCGGGTAAGAGTAAAAAAAAGCTCCCGCTCACCTTTTACCGGCTAACTTATTATTTTTTATCTTTTTTTCTCTTGATCAGTATGAGCAATAAGACCAAAATCCCGCTTAAGGCAAGTATTCCTGCTCCATACAGGAAGGTTTTCCCTGTAGTGGATTTCGATAATTCCTTATCCGCAGCCGAATCATCACCTGCTCTGTCTTCACCTGAAATCACAAGCTGAAGAACTGCATTCCAGACATCTTCCATAGTAAATCCATATGTTGCGGCATTTTCAGAGAGGTATTTCAGCAAATCTTCAATGCTATGTATTCCTGCTTCATTCAGATTTAACTGGTCAAGCAGAACCACCAATCCCGGAGGTGCGAATTCCCTGAGTCTGGCAATAAAATCCTCAAGTTTTTCCCTGCCAAGTACTTTCTGAATCAGGGAAAAGACATCAGATTCAGAGTACCCATTAGATTCTGCATTTTCAATCAGGTACTGAATAAGTCCTGAAACGGATGAGATTCCAGACTCTTTTAGGTTGATTTTCTGCAGGAATTCCCTTAGTTTACCATTTGAATGATATGTCATCTGCCCGAGGAACTGATTCAGGGAATTGTCTGAAAGATATTCGGAAAACAAATTATTAATATCACTCTTCAAAATGCTTTTGTCTTTTTCAGTTGAGGAAATCAGGTAGTCGTAAAGGTCAGCCGCAGAAATGAACTCCTTAACTGGAAGCTTTTCCGAATTAAGCAGTTTATTCAAATCACCAGTGGATCTTGACTGGAGAACCGGGAGAATTTCAGAAACACTTGTTTCTGTGGCCCGTAAAAGAAGCCGTATCATTTTTTCCTGATTTACTGCGCCTTCGAGAGCTTTTTTCAAAAGGTATGAGATTAGTTCACCCCTATCTTCTATGGATTCAGCGGTAAGATCAAGATTCTCCAGATATAATTTTGTTTCCGGATCAGCCAGCCTGATAAGTCTGCTCATAAATAATTCAAGATCAGTAGATGTTGTATATTCAGAAAGCATTTTGTAAACATCTTCCTTCGTATAGCCCAACTGTTCACTGTTGTCCAAAAGGTAACGGATTAACTCATCAAATGTGGTAATCCCTTCTTTTTCAAGATTGATATTTGCAATTACTTCCTGCAGATTTCCACTTGCATTCAGGGAAAGTCGTTTGGTTATGTCATCAAGATCGCCTGAATATGATAATTTCAGAAGAGCATTATTCACTTCATCAATTGAAAAGCCTTTTTTAACGGCTTCTGTTTTAAGAAAATCTATTAACTCTTCCCTCGAACCAAAAGAATTCTGATTCAGGTCGGTTTGTTCGAGGTATTCTTTCAGATTTCCGGTTGACAAGGCAGCCATTTTGTTCCGGAGCTCATCAATTTCGTTTACCTGATCGTAAAGATAGTCTTGAAGGAGTCGGTCAGCATCTTCGCGTGTAAATCCCTTCATATCTGCATTTGCATACATATGGTCAATCAGCTGTTCGGCTGAATAAATCCCTTCTTTCTGCAAATCCAGTTCTTTCAGAAAATCTTTTAATTTACCATCCGGTGCGATGTCAGTAAGTTTTTTCAGAACGATGGCAGCATCGCTGTTAACGGCGAGATTGGTCAGTGCAGCAAGCACATCAGCTTCTGTAAATGGTTTCCCGGTTGAATTTCTATATAATGCAACGGCGAAATCCTGAGGTGTAGATGGAACGAGATTATTTAAATCAAGCGTTTTCAGGTAAACTTTAAGTGCTCCTTCATCTGACGATTGAATTAGTTTATTGATAAAGAGGCTTTGATCAGTTTCCCCTTTTGCACCAACAATAGCGAGGGATTTTACAACGTCTTCGGGGAGATATCCTGAATTCTTCGAATTCCTTATCAAATAATCGACTGCCTGCAGAGGCGACCTGATGTTATTTGTTGTCAAATCTAATCCCGAGATAGTACTCTTTAAATTTCCTTCCGATGCATTTTTAAGGTGTATAAGGAATTCTGCGAGATCCTTTTTACCTGCTATTTCCATGAAAAGACGATCAACATCTTCATTTGTATAGTCCAGTTTCTCCGAATTTTCATAGAGGTATTTGAATAATTCTCCGGTATTGGTAATCCCTTCTTTGTTAAGATCCAGATTTTGCAAAACAACCTTTAGTTGTCCATCAGCCCTTGTTGCCAGATCATTCGCCAAAGCCTGAATATTTTCCTGTCTAGACTCTTTCTCCGGCTCATCTACAGAAGCTAAAGATTTAGCCGGGATTTGAGGCAGAAGCTCGCTTGCATCCCCATCTTCAGAATAAGCTGCATTTACCGTTTTTGTAACCTTATTTCCGTATTCATCAGTCAGTGTAAATTCAATCTGATTGAGGCCTGGCTGAGGGACAAATTCATATGACTGCCTGCGTTTGTCAATCTGAATTGTATCAACTTTAACCAAAACCGAGTCGAGGTATTGTTTAACAATTACCACAGATCCTTTCTCAGCTTCAAAGTCCAGAGTAACGGGCTTATTTTTAGTGATAATCAGAACCGAGTCTTCGATTTGCAGCCAACTATCCATTTCCTCTTTTGTAGGCTTAACAGGTAAGGGGATCAGTCTAAACTGCTCATTCAGACTTATACCGGTGCGCGGAGTGTTTTGGTTTACTTCGAGGGATTTAATAAGTTTTTCAAAATTTTTGCTTTCAAAAACCATTGAATATTTGCCTGCAGGAACACTGAAGGAGAACTTGCCTGAATCATCAGGATTTGTTACAGCTACAGTATCTCCGGTAACCTGACTAATAACACTGATATCCACTTCAGAGCCCGGAATATTTCCCCCGGTATAATTCAGGATTCCGCTGATGTCATATCTTCTCGGATGGTCGGCGGTATATACTTTGTAGCGGTATATGTCATGCCGGCCGTAACCTGTTTCTTTATAAACCGGAAAATATGCAATTTCACCATCCTTAACGGGACAAAAGAACAGATCATCATCGGTTGAATTTAACGGGTACCCCATGTTTAAAGGGCTTGCCCAGGCATTTTCGGAATCCAGAACACTCATAAAAACATCATAACCTCCCATGTTATAATGTCCATAAGATGAAAAGAAAAGTCTGCGTCCGTTTTCTGTAATAAAGGGAGTTTCTTCGTTATAGGGCGAGTTAATTGTAGCTCCAAGATTTACAGGAGGTCCCCATTCACCCGTTTCAAGTTTTTCCGATTTGTAAATATCAAGACCTCCGAATCCTCCTTTTCTGTTGCTTGTAAAATAAAGAGTTCGTCCATCCTTAGCAATAGATGCATGTGATTCCCAATATTTTGTATTGATATTTTCATTTAGTTTTACCAAAGGAGTCCAGTTCCCGTTTACTAAGGCTGAGGTATAGATGTTTCCGGTAAAATCATCATTCCGGTAAATAAATAATAATGTTCCGTCGTAAGAAAGGCTGGTTGGGTAAACATCCCCGTCAACACCCAATTCAGGAGTAATATTTCTGGGTGATGTCCATTTTCCATCTTTCTTTTCTGAAAAAAATACAGCATCATAAAACTGGAGTTTGGAAATGAAAACAAGTTTCGTTTCATCGCCTGATACGGTAGGATTTTTATCTGCAAAACGTGTGTTAATCTGATTGGACATTATCTCAATGTCCATATCCACCGGCTTTTTCATTAGCTTTTCGGCTACATCACAGGATGCTAATTGTTCGAGTACCAGTTTATCGTCGTAGATTTCAGTGTCCATCTGAGACTGAAACTTTTTATAAGCCTCCCGGGCCTTGTCGAGGTCATTATTGATTCTATAGGCATTCCCAAGAAAAAACATAGATTCAGGTGGAGCCCCTAATTCCTTGAAATTACTCTCTTTATACTTTGGATTGATGTTTTTTACAGCTTTCTCCAGATAAAAAACAGACTTATCCTTTTCATAAGCGTCATTCAGGTAACAAACACCAATCTTAAAATATAAATTGTAATTGTCGGAATATGTTCTGTGCAGACGCAAATACAGAGGAAGCGCTTCTTCAAACTCTTCAAACAGATAATACGATTCGGCAGCTAAAAAAACTTGTTTCAGATCGGTTGTTTGCTGACTGAACAAAGGATTCAGCAGCTGAATACAAAATAAAACTATTCCAAAGATTTTTTTCATGGAGTTTGGATGGGAATTAATCTCTGTATTATTCTTATTCATATAAACAGAGAAATTACTGTATTTACAAAAGTAAAAAAATGTTACAATCTTTTTAATTTTAAACCGGCAGAAAATTCTGATTCCTATAGATTTTGACATATTAACCAACAATACATGTCAAAATGCATTTTCTGCAGGTTAACAAACATTTGTAAGGGGAGGATTGAACTATATTATTTTAAAAATGTTCCTCCAGAAAATAGCGAAATCAACAGAAACCCTGTAATCACGGGCATATTCCATGTTAAGCTTCTCTTTTATGTCTTTATCGGGATCAGTGATTCCAATGGCAGGGTCAAATATCCCTTTTTTGAGCAGTGGAAGTCCCGAAAGATCGGTTCCCTTGCAATAAGAAACCCATGTATTGAATGAGAAAAGAACTCTGAATGCATTCAGGAGATTATTTCTGTACCCCCGGAAAAAAAGAAACAAAAAGGGCCAGGTAAGGATGAACGTAAAGGTTACACCAAGGTCAAACAGACGCTTGCTTCGCCGGTTCCTGCCTTTATGAATGGAGTTGAAATTTATCATATAAAGGTCACCTGCAGTATTAATCGAATTACTCCCGATAATACTAAGACTCTCGGGTGGAGCGATCTTATAGTCTACCGGGATTCCGGTAACTTCTGTCATAATGCGGATAATTTCCCTCGAAGAAATATCCTTGGCACAGAAAACGATTTCATCCACCTTATGGATTTTAATAATTTCAGGAAGTTGTGCTGCATTTCCAAGGTAGGTGTAATCATCAGACGGCAATGGCGAAACAAATCCGGCTATATCAGGGACGATTTGGGTTTTACCAAGGACATTGCTCACCCTCTCCGCCTCATCACGGAACCCAACGATTATCATTCTTTTTTTCCGGTTCATGGCCAGCTCGTAATCCCTGAAACCTGAAAAATGTAATATCAGACGGTGAAAGATTATAACCAGCATTCCCCAAACAGAACCGAGCAAAATCAGTGCTCTCGAGAACCTCAATGCTTCGGGCATTAGTGCGTATAGAACAAGTATGAATATTGTTCCTATCAGGTGGCCGCTAAAAACTTTCCATAACCTGACAGGTTTCTCATACCCTCCCGAATAATAAATCGACAGCAGCCATATTAAAATGTAAGAGGGAACAACAAACTGATAGAATACAAGTGGATAATAACCTGATACATCAAACCTGAATTGCTCCCAGAGCGGAGTTAAGAACCAGTAACCGGAAAATATCAGGAGAAAATCGATTAGAGGTTGGTAAATTCTTTTTACGAAGCGTCTGAAAATAGCTAATGCAGCGCGGAAATATATTGCCAGATTAATAAGCATCGAAAACATTCGCGCATTCTTTTTCGAGAAGTGCTTACGGGCAAAAATGAGCATGGCATTATAAAAAACCACGACATAATTTATACTTCCTTTTTTTGTGCTTTCACCTTTGTAATGTATAATTGTTGTGCCCGGGTAGTAATAATTTTTATATCCTGCTTTGAGCATGCGGTAAGACATATCGATATCTTCTCCGTACATGAAGAACTCTTCATCGAGCAATCCAGTTTTGTTCAAAGCATCTTTCCTGAGAAACATGAAAGCGCCGGAAAGTATTTCTACTTCGTGTGTTTGATCTTTATCGAGATAGCCAAGGTGGTAGCGTCCGAATATTTTTGATCGGGGAAACAAACTGGCTAATCCGAATATTTTGTAAAACGCAACGGAAGGGGTAGGTAAGGCGCGCTTTGATTCCGGTAAAAAATTAGCCTTACCATCAATCATTTTTACACCAAGAGCACCGGCATCGGGATGTTCATCCATAAAGGAAATGTAATTTCTGAACGTGACTTCCTCAATTACGGTATCGGGATTAAGAAGCAGACAGTATTTTCCCGCAGCCAGTTTTAGAGCCTGATTATTTGCTTTACTGAATCCTGCGTTGTGCTTGTTTTCGATGAGCTTTACCCAGGGAAATTTTTCACGAATCATTGCACATGAGCCGTCTACCGAGTTGTTATCAACAACAAATACCTCTGTTTCAAATTGCCTGGCAGCATTATAAACCGCGTGGAGGCATTGTTCCAGAAAGTATCTGACATTATAATTTACGATAACAACCGAAAGGTCCATGTGTTTTTTCTAAAGAACTTAAAAATAAGGAAAATATTTTTAAGAATATGAAATTGCATTTCGGGTTAACATCCGTAATAAATATGCTTAAGGGATAATCTGATTCCTCAGCAGATCCTCCATGTCTTCTCTTTTTCGAATCAGAAAGTCTTTCCCTTCGTTAACCATTACTTCAGCAGGACGGTAGCGTGAATTGTAATTGGAAGACATAGCAAAGCAATACGCTCCGGCATTCCGGAATAAAAGAATATCTCCTTCAGAAATCTCCGTAATTTTCCTGTTCCATCCAAAAGTATCTGTTTCACAGATGTAGCCTACAACGGTGTATATCCGCATCTTACCATCAGGCTTAGAAATATTTATTATGTGATGGTAGGCATCATAAAACATGGGACGTATCAGGTGATTCAGACCCGTATCGAGTCCCGCAAAAACAGTTGCTGTAGTCTGTTTGATTACATTTACCTTTGCAGCAAAATATCCTGCCTCACTGACCAGATATTTGCCAGGCTCAAACACAAGGGTCAGCTTTTTCCCATAGTTTTTGCAGAATTCATTGAATTTCTGTGACAGATTTTCGCCAAGTGATTCAATATCTGTCTCGTAATCATCAGGTTTATAGGGAACTTTAAATCCCGAACCAAAATCCACATATTCCAGATCTTTGAAATTCATGGCGGTGTTAAAAAGGATTTCGGCACCCCGCAGAAAAACATCAACATCGTAAATGTCAGAGCCTGTGTGCATATGAATACCCTCAACATGCATATTGTTGGCTTCAATTACCCTTAGTACATGGGGAATCTGATGTATGGAGATACCGAATTTTGAATCAATGTGCCCTGTGGATATCTTTTCATTTCCTCCCCCGAGAATATGAGGATTGATACGGATACAAACAGGAACTTTTTTCCCGTATTTATGTCCAAACTGCTCAAGAATACTGATGTTGTCGATGTTAATGCGTACTCCTCTTTCCACTCCCATTTCAATCTCTTCAAGGGATACGCAGTTAGGAGTAAAGATGATGTCCTTAGGATGGAAGCCCGCTTGCAAACCCAGCATAACTTCCTGAATGGAAACAGCATCAAGTCCGGAGCCCAGATCTTTAAAATATTTAAGAATATTTATGTTCGTAAGGGCTTTGCATGCGTAATTAATTTTTACCCTGGAATTTTTGAAAGCAGTCTTCATGCGGTTGTATTGCTTTCGGATGACGGCTGTTTCGTAGATGTATAAAGGGGAGTCGTATTTTTTTACCAGATCTGTAACAGGAATCCCGTCGATCAGATAAACATTATCTTTCAATTCCATGGATAGGTTGTCTTCTAATTTGCCTGCAAATATATGAGAATATGTTGAAAAAGTGTGACATAATATCGTCCCCTTACCGTTTCCCCAGAGTGGATTCAAAATCAAGCCTGTTTACCAGCGACCTGCCTAGTGTTATTTCATCAGCATATTCCAAATCATCGCCTATTGCAAGTCCGCGAGCGAGTGTTGTTATCTGAATACCGCTGTCTTTGAGCTTTCTGTAAATATAGAAATTTGTTGTATCTCCTTCCATGGTTGTTGGCAGGGCAAGAATAATTTCCTTAACACTTTCTTCCTTTGTTTTTCTGAGAAGTGATCCCAGATTAAGATCCCCCGGACCAATACCTTCCATTGGAGAAATTATTCCCCCCAGCACATGGTATATTCCCCTGAATTGCTGCGTATTTTCAACAGACATTACATCCCTGATGCTCTCAACAACACAAATTATTTCCTGATCTCTTTTTGGATTGGAGCAGATATGGCATATTTCTGAATCAGACAGGTTATGACAATTTTTGCATTCTCTGATTTCCTTTTTTAACCGGATAACAGCATTTCCGAACGATTCGGATACCGCAGCATCCTGACGAAGAAGGTGCAGGACAAGCCTCAGAGCGGTTTTATTTCCAATTCCCGGTAATTTCGCAAATTCATTTACAGCCTCCTCCAGCAGTTTCGATGGGAAATTCAATGACATAATCTGTATTTATTTAAATTGTAAAAATAGCCGCAAGTCGGAGCATTCGCAATTTTTTTTACTATTCTTGCAACAAATTTATTTTATGAGCTCCCTTGGACTGTCTCTAATCATTGCTTTTTACTTTGCGGTTCTTCTTGTAATAGCTTGGATTACTGGACGTAATGCAGATAATGCAGGCTTTTTTGTCGGGAACCGTAAATCGCCCTGGTACATCGTTTCCTTTGGAATGATCGGCGCGTCATTGTCCGGAGTAACTTTTATATCTGTTCCCGGTTGGGTAGGAGAGAGCCATTTTTCGTATATGCAGATGGTATTAGGTTACCTGGCCGGATATTTTGTAATTGCCAATGTCCTGATGCCCATGTATTACCGGATGAATCTGACATCCATTTACACCTACCTGGAATCCCGGTTTGGCAGATCGTCCTATAAAACAGGTGCATCTTTTTTTCTCCTTTCGAGAACTATCGGAGCTTCCTTCAGACTGTTTCTTGTGGCAAATGTGTTACAAATTACAATTTTTGAAGAAGTTGGAGTTCCCTTCTGGATTACTGTACTGGTAATTGTTTCATTAATCTGGTTGTTTACTTTCAGGGGAGGGATTAAAACCATCATCTGGACCGATACCATACAGACTTTTGCAATGCTCACTGCCCTTGTTTTCACAATAATTCTGATTAGCAGAAGCATGGGACTTAATATCGGCAGTTTGATTAATACGCTTTCTGTAAGTGAGTACAGCCGGATTTTTATTTTCGACGACTGGAAAAGCCCGTATCATTTTGTCAAGCAATTTTTAGGGGGAGCTTTTATTGCTATTGTAATGACAGGTCTGGATCAGGATTTAATGCAAAAAAACCTGAGCTGCCGGAATATTAAAGATGCACAGAAAAACATGTATTGGTTAAGCTTTTCCCTGGTACCTGTAAATCTTCTCTTTATGTGTCTTGGCGCTCTGCTGTTCATTTATGCGGCATATGCCGGAATTTCCATTCCTGAAAATACTGATAATTTGTATCCTCTGATCGCCACAGGAGGGTATCTTTCAGCAGCCGTAGCTTTTTTCTTTATAATCGGACTTATTTCCGCAACCTATTCAAGTGCTGATTCTGCCTTAACATCCCTGACAACTTCGTTTACTATAGATATTCTTGACGGACAGAAAAAGGGAGAAGTGAGACTAAAAACTACCAGAAACTATGTGCACGTAGCATTTACGATCCTGCTGGGCTTGCTGATTATACTGTTCAGAGTAATTAATGATCAGAACGTAATAAAGGCAATATTTACTATTGCCGGCTACACTTATGGTCCTTTGCTGGGTTTATATTCATTCGGGCTATTTACAAAACTGAACATCAGAGACAAATGGGTACCTGTAGTTGCAGTACTCTCGCCATTGATTTGTCTTGTATTGAATCATTATTCCAGGGACTTATTCTGGGGATACAAATTTGGGTTTGAGCTGCTGATTGTAAATGGATTAATTACGTTTACCGGACTTCTTATTTTAAGCGCAGGTATCCGTAAAGCCTGAAATACAGAGCCCTTCTGCTGGTGAAACACACTATCCCTTTCATAATTGTCCTTCGTTCAGACCAGCCCAATATTTTTCCGATCATATTAATCCATACCACCCTTATCCACAGAATAAATCTCAACAATCAGGTCCTTGTATTTTTCAGTAAGAACTTTTCTTTTGAGTTTGAGGGTTGGAGATAATTCTCCGCTTGCCGGGGTCCATTCCTCAACAACGAGTCTGAAACGTTTGATGTTTTCAGTAGTCCCGAGGATTTTATTTATTTCGTTCACCTCCTTTTGAATACGCGCAATGGTCTGAGGGTTTGCAATCAGTTCCTGATTGTCTCTGAATTTTATTCCATGCAATCCGGCCCAGTTGTGAAGAAACTCATAGTTAGGAGAAATCAGTGCGCTGGCAAACTTTTCATTCTCACCAATTACCATGAGGTTTTCGATAAAAAATGATTCTTTCAGTTTGTTTTCAATTACCTGTGGAGCAATGTATTTGCCACTGGAAAGTTTGAAAATTTCCTTTTTACGGTCAGTAATTTTCAGGTATTTTCCATCTTCAAACACTCCGATGTCACCTGTATGGAACCAACCATCTTTATCTATTACTTCTGCAGTGAGTTCAGGAGCTTTGTAATATCCGAGCATCAGGTTTGGTCCTTTGCACAGAATTTCACCGTCTTCCGCAATTTTAACCTCTACATTTTCAATTACCGTTCCAACGGTTCCAAACCTTACCTCCATGGTAGTAAGATTATTAACAGAAATTACGGGGGATGTTTCTGTCAGGCCGTACCCTTCAAGTACTTTCATGTCTGCAGCCCAGAAAATACGCGCAAGACGGGCCTGCAAGGCTGCACCTCCTGATACTATTATTTCAACATTATTACCCAGGCCTTCTTTCCATTTCGAAAAAATAAGTTTTCGGGCAATTTTAAGTCTTAAATAATACCACAGACCATTTTTCTGCAAATCGAATTTCAGTCCGAGATTAACAGCCCAGAAGAATATTTGCTTTTTAATATAGGGAAGGTCCTTTCCTTTTCCGATAATCCGGTCGTAGACTCTTTCCAGTAAACGCGGGACCGAATTAAAGACATGAGGTTTTACATCCTTCAGATCCTGGACAATTGTCCCCATATTTTCGGCATAATAAATGCTTAATCCTTTATACTGGAAGTGGTAATTTACCATTCTTTCATAAACATGGCTGATAGGTAAAAATGATAAAACCCGGTGATGATGGTTCAGATGATGAACTTTGGTTGTGGTTATAAAATTACTAACCAGATTTTTATGGGATAGCATTACTCCTTTTGGGAACCCGGTTGTTCCGGATGTATATATCAGAGTGACAAGATCATCAGGAAGAATCGAGTCTTTTATTTCAATCAGCTTTTCCTGAAATTTCTTCTCGTTCTTTTTACCTGTTTCCAGTATTTCCTTCCAGTTTTTAGATTCCTCAACAATATCAAATGAATAAATATCTTTAATGGATGGAGCTCCTTCCACTATAGGTTTTATTTTCTGAAACAATTGTTTGTCAGAAACTATTACCAGTTTTGGCTGAGCATGATTCAGTATATAGTCGTAATCCTCTTTGCTTATGGTTGGATATATGGGCACATGAACAATTCCTGCCTGACTTAGTGCCATATCCACAATATTCCATTCCGGCCGGTTATTTGAAATGGTTGCAACCATATCACCTTTTTTCAATCCCAAAGCCATGAAACCATAGCTCATTAAATCAGACTGTTCAATATAGTCTTTGGCTGACCAGGTCACCCATTTTCCATTCTCTTTTCCGGCAAGTACATCTTGTTTCTGAAGGTATAATTCCTGATATCTTCCTAATAGATCAAAGGTTCTTTTTACTTCCATGTCGGCTGGTTTAAGTTTGACCAAATATAATAATATTTCAATACAAGAAATCGAATCCGTTTTAATTTGCAGTATGAAATACAGGTAGCTGTATTTCTAATCAGAAGTGTATCAGCGTAATACGCGCCCAGAAAAATTGTTAGAATTTCGACTGAAATATTTTTGAATCATTGGTAATATGGATTAACAATCAGTTGCAGGATATGGAGGTTTGTGAAATTAATCAAATTCTGAACATAGGGCATTTTTTATTGTTTATGTTTTTAATAGCTTAGCGAGACAGGTTAAGCGCAATGGCGCAATGGCGCGAGGGATGCGCAATTATGAAGGTAGATAACAAGTTTAAAAGCAAACTTTTTTTGCGTTTTTCTTTGCCCCTTGCGCGTAATGTATAATATAAAGCAACACCTAATATCAGACCATAATCATAATGAAAACACTAATTGCATTTTTCCTGTTGATTACAATATTCAACTATTCAGATGCTCAGGACAAGCCAGCTTATAAACTTTTTAACTCTGAAGGTAAAGAGGTGAAATGGAAGAAAATGATAAATGAACTTCAGAGCTCCGATATGGTTTTTTTTGGCGAATTACACAATAACCCCATCTGCCACTGGCTGGAGTATGAGCTTATGGTTGAATTGTTTAATGCCCGTGGAAATCAGATGGTCATTGGTGCTGAAATGTTTGAAACTGATAACCAGATTGTACTGAATGAATATCTTCTGGATAGCATAGATGACAAAAAGTTTGCTGAAGAAGCCCGCCTTTGGAAAAATTTTAAAACCGATTACAAGCCAATGGTTGATTTCGCCAGAGAGCATAAGTTACCATTTATTGCGACCAATGTTCCGCGAAAATATGCCAGTGCTGTATTTAAAGGAAATTTTGCTGCTCTGGATACGTTAAAACCGGATGAATATCAATGGATGGCTCCACTGCCAATACCATTCGATATAAATCTTCCGTCCTATCAGGGAATGCTTGCAATGGGCGATATGCATCCGGAAATGAAAATTGATGAGAAGTATCCGAAAGCCCAGGCAGTTAAAGATGCAACAATGGCCCACTTTATCCTGAAAAACAAAAAGGAGAATGGAATTTTTTATCACATAAACGGTTCATTTCATACAGACCATTTCGAAGGGATTATTTGGTATGTAAGGCAGTCGGAGCCGGATTTGAAAATTATGACAATAACTTCTGCAGAGCAGGATGATATCAGCAAACCTGATAAGGAATTACTTGGAAAGGCATCCTATTTATTAGTTATACCGTCATCCATGACAAAAACATATTAATCATAAGAAATCTTTAATTTATCCCCTTAAAAAATCAAAAGAAAAACTATTAGCGTTCGATTATTTATTTTGCAAATTCTTTAGCTTTTTCCAAGGCCTTTAAAAGTCCGGCTGGATTCTTACCCCCTGCAGTGGCAAAGAACGGCTGTCCGCCTCCTCCTCCCTGTATTTCCTTTGAAATTTCCCGGATAATTGTGGATGCGTTTAATCCTTTGGATTTAACCAGTTCATCCGAAATCATAACTGCAAGATTAGCTTTCCCTTCAATTTCTGTTCCCAATACAAGGAAAAGATTATTCATATCGCCTTTTATCTGAAAAGCCAGATCGCGCAGAAGATGTGCATTGTCCAGCTTGATTACCGCCGACAAAAATCTTATGTCCCCTAAGTCTTCTATTTTGCTATTTAGCTCCACTTTGAGATTAGTTAATTTTTCGAGGGAGATATGATCCATTTGCTTCTGAAGATTCTGGTTTTCCAGAACAAGTTTTTCTACCCCCGGAATAATCTCTCCGGTTATTCCGGTAATTTCGGATATTTTATGGAGTAAATCTATTTGTTCAAAGATATATTCCTGAGCTTTCTCGCCGGTAATAGCTTCAATTCTTCTTATTCCGGCAGCAATGGCACTTTCACGGGTAAGCTTGAAAAAGCCTATCTGACCAGTCGATTTTACATGAGTGCCACCGCAAAGTTCTATTGATTCATCAAAACGGATTACTCTTACACTATCCCCGTATTTTTCCCCGAACAAAGCCATAGCACCCATATTCATGGCCTCTTGTACCGGTACGGCACGGTTTTCCACAACGGCGATGTTTTCGCGAATCATTTTATTCACGAGCAGCTCTATTTCTCTAATTTCTGCATCGCTTACTTTCTGAAAATGACTGAAATCGAAACGCAGGTAATCAGGATTAACCAGAGAACCTTTTTGCTCGACATGAGTACCCAGAATTTTTCTGAGGGCAAAATGCAGGAGATGTGTCGCACTATGGTTTGCAGCCGTATTTATTCTGGAACCACCATTTACAGTTGCTATAAAGGAAGAAGTTGGATCCGACGGCATTTTAGAGCTCAGGTGTATAACCAGATTATTTTCCTTAAGTGTATTTAGAATCTGAATTTTTTCCTTCCCGTTGCTGATATATCCGGTATCTCCAACCTGCCCTCCACTCTCTGCATAGAAAGGTGTTTTATCGAAAACCATCTGAAAGAATTCATCACCTTTAATTTTTATCTGCCGGTAACGGAGAATTTTAATTTCAGTCTCAAGATAATCAAAGCCCACAAATTCGTTTTCCTGACCACCTGAAAGTATCGTCCAGTCGCTGGTTTCCTTAACCGCATCATTTCTTGATCTGGATTTCTGTCCCTCCATTTCTTTTTCAAATCCAGCGGTATCTGCAAGAAGATTCTTTTCACGCAAAATGAGTTGGGTAAGATCGAGAGGGAATCCGTATGTGTCGTAAAGTGTAAATACATCTTTACCACTTATTATGTTATGTTTGGATCGGATTGCTTTTTCAGTAAGTTGATCGAGAAGTCGTATTCCTGTTTCAAGTGTTCTCAGAAATGAAAGTTCTTCCTCCTGAATAACCTTTTCAATTAGTGTTTGCTGCGATTTGAGCTCAGGAAAACTTTCACCCATTGAGTTTGCCAGTACAGGAACGAGTCTGAAAAGGAATGGTTCTGTCTGATCGAGAAATGTATAAGCGTGTCGGACGGCTCTGCGGAGAATTCTGCGGATTACATATCCAGCTTTTGCATTGGAAGGGAGCTGGCCATCGGCAATAGAAAAAGATATGGCACGAAGATGATCAGCCAAAACCCTCATGGCTATGTCGCTTTCATTTGCTTTGCCATAGTTTATTCCCGACAACCGTGCAATTTCGGTAATTATCGGCTGAAAAAGGTCCGTATCATAATTGGATTTTTTACCCTGAATTACCATGCAGAGCCTCTCGAACCCCATTCCTGTATCGACATGCTGCTGTGGAAGAGCCTCAAGAGAACCATTGGATTTTCGGTTATATTGTATAAAAACAAGATTCCAGATTTCAATAAGCAAAGGATTTCCTTTATTAACCAGTTCGGCTCCGGAAATCAGTTTACGTTCACTTTCATCACGAATATCGCAATGAATTTCTGAACAGGGACCGCAAGGTCCTGTATCGCCCATTTCCCAGAAATTGTCTTTTTTATTTCCATAGATAATCCTTTCAGCAGGTACAAACTTACTCCATAAGGTTTTTGCTTCTTCATCCATACCAATGTTTTCCGCCTCGCTTCCTTCAAATACGGTAACATATAATCTGTCGGCCGGTATCCCGGCTTCTCTGGTTAGAAACTCCCAGGCCCATTCAATGGCATCCTTTTTAAAATAATCTCCAAACGACCAGTTTCCCAGCATCTCAAACATGGTATGATGATAAGTATCATGACCTACTTCCTCAAGATCATTGTGTTTTCCTGAAACCCTCAGACATTTCTGGGAATTGGCGACACGCAAATGTTTTGGGTTATCGTTGCCAAGAAAAATGTCTTTAAACTGATTCATTCCTGCATTCGTAAACATCAGGCTGTGATCATTCTTTATTACCATCGGAGCTGAGGGAACAATTGCATGATTCTTTTCGGAAAAAAACTTCAGGAACAGGGATCTTAATTCGTTGGATGTCATTATTAAGTTTATGTATGTTAAAATATTTCTCAATATCTGAAACCTAATCATGCAGAAACCAGTATGCAGGTATTACAGATTTTAAACGAGTTTGTAAAATTAATTTTTTTAAATTACATTTACGCCTCGCATAACTTAAAATAGTATTAATTATTGATTATCAGGTATGTTAAAGGAGAAATACGTTTTTAATCCGGAGACATTGCGATTTGAAAAATTTAATCCGCCATTCAAAAAGAGAATGACTGATTTATCATTATATTTCTTGCTGGTATTGGCGATTGCAGCCGCATTGAGGATTAGCTTTGATTATTTAGGACACACTCCAAAAATAGATTTGTTTGCTGACCAGAACCTGGAACTCCGTACAAATTATTCTCAGTTAAATGATCAAATAAGTAAAGCAGAAGCGCTTTTGTTTGAAGTTCAGAAAAGGGACGATAAAATGTATCGTTCGGTTTTCGATATGGGTCCACTACCCAGCTCTGTCAGAGAGGCCGGATATGGAGGTTCTGAAATTCCTTTCGGAGGACTTGCAAGCAACGGCAGTGATAACATGGTTAATACCACCGCACGTAAACTTGAAAAGCTTTCCTTTAAAGCAAAAATTCAATCGGGTTATCTGTTTGACCTTTATATTAAAGCTCAGTCACAGCAAAAACTTATAGCATCGAAACCCTCCCTTCAACCTATCTCACCTTCAGATTCATTCAGAATTACATCATCCTATGGTTTCCGTTGGGATCCTTTTACCAATAAAAGAAGAATGCATCAGGGAATTGATTTGGCCGGCGAAGTTGGTCTGAAAATCTATGCAAGCGGCGATGGAGTTGTTTTATCAGCAATTGATGCAAAAAACGGATATGGCAAGGAGGTAATTATCGATCACGGTTTTGGATACATCTCCCGTTATGCCCATTTACACAAGATTGATGTTACAAGAGGTCAGTCTGTTAAAAGAGGAGAATACCTCGGCCGCCTGGGAAGTACCGGCAGGTCAACCGGACCTCATCTTCATTATGAAGTTATTTATAATGATAAGGCATTGAATCCCAGGCTATTCTATTTTGAAAACCTTTCTGCAGATGAATTCCTGACGATTGCCTCCCAATCCTTAAATTAGATAATCAGGATTCGCGATTTATTTTTTTTTCTTACCTTGCCGCCGTTTAATTTTCATTTTATGACAAGGTCACAGTTTAAATACGATCCTGAAAATTTAAAGTATTTTAAGCTTAATCATAATTTACGATCCAGAATTTTAAGGGCTTTTTCCTGGATCTCGGGAAGTCTTTTTCTGGCAATTGTACTTAATATATTATATGCTTTTTTCTTCGATACTCCGCGAGAAAGTCAGATTCGACAGGAAAACAGAGCTCTAATGCAGGATTATGAGTTCCTTGCAAACAAATACAGCCGGGTAGATACAGTTTTAAAAGAAGTTCGGGCCATTGATGAAAATCTTTACCGGACAATTTTCGAAACAGAACCGGTATTTCGTAAAGGAATTAGTGAAGATCAGGAACTTAAGCAACTTTACCTGTACCTGTCTATGGATAATAATGAACTGGTACGTACTACCTCTGAAGAACTCAAAAATATTTCGGAAAAGATAAATATGAATTCCATAGAATACAAACGATTAATGAGCTTTTCGAGCAAAAAATCCGATGTACTTACTTCACTTCCCGGCATTCAGCCAATCCGGAATCAGGATCTTACACGCACTGCCTCAGGATTTGGTTTCAGGATACACCCCATTTATAAAATCATGAAAATGCACCCCGGAATGGATTTTACTGCACCCACTGGGACTGAAGTTTTTGCCACGGGCGATGGTACTGTAGAAGTCGCCGAAATGAGCAAGAGAGGGAATGGGAATACTATTGTTCTTAACCACGACTCCGGGTATAAATCATCCTATATGCATCTGGATGCTTTTAATGTTCGGAGTGGTCAAAAGGTTAAGAGAGGAGATGTTATTGCATGGGTTGGAAATACAGGCCTTTCTGTAGCTCCTCATTTACATTATGAAGTTTCTCTTGATGGGAATCAGGTAAATCCTGTTAATTATTTCTTCCTGGAATTAACACCGGAAGCATACGATAAAATGATCCTGTTAAGTATTAAATCCGGTCAATCGTTTGACTAAAAGTATTTTTTTGTACATTTATCGCATATGGCATCAGGAAAATATAAGTTTAATGCAGAAAAACTTCTCTTCGAAAAAGTGAAGTACTCCTACAGGCAACGATTCCAGAGACTTTTGCCTTTCATCTCGGTTACACTGATTCTCGGCCTGGCACTTTTGTTCTTTGGGTACGATTACATTCAGTCACCAAAAATCAACCGTCTAAATCAGGAACAGGCACAAATCGTTCTCAAACTGAGGGTGATGAAAAGCGAATTGACAAAATTTGAAGAAATCCTTTCCGATATTGAATATAATGACGATCACATTTACCGAACCTATTTTGAAGTTGAACCTTTACCTTCCTCACTGAGAGCTGCGGGTTCAGGAGGTAATGGCGATGATGCATATTCTAAAACCAAATATAATTCCTTTATCACTTCCATAGATGAACGACTCAACCTGCTTACCAAAAAGCTTGTTATCCAGTCGAGATCATATGATGAAGTTGTTGAAATGGCTGTAAATAAAGAAAAGAGACTTGCAGCCAGACCTGCCATTCAACCCATCAGTATTAAAGAACTTAATCATTTCGGATCCTCCTTTGGCTTCAGGCTCCATCCGATATTACATGTATTCAGGTTGCATGCAGGTATTGACCTTACTTGCCCGCGGGGAACCAATATTTTTGTTACTGCCGATGGTGTTGTGAGGGAAGCGGGATACACATCCGGTGGTTATGGAAATAAAATCCTTGTTGATCATGGTTATGGTTACAGAACACTTTATGGCCATTGCGATAAAATATTTGTGAAAGCCGGCGATAGAGTTAAGAGGGGAGATATAATCGGAACCGTCGGAAGCACCGGACTCTCTGTTGCTCCACATTTACATTATGAGGTTCACGTAAACGGAAAAGCCGTAAACCCTATAAACTATTATGCGAACGACCTTTCAGCTGAAGAATATGATAAAATGATCAGTCTTTATGCAAATTCTGATCCAGGTTTCGACATTAATTAATTACCTTTTTTTACCGAAATTCATTTAATCCTTATGAAGAAAAGTTGTTTTCTTTCCTTCCTGTTCTGTGTTTTAAGTTTAAGTACTCTAAAAGCTCAGGTTCTGACCGATTCGTCATCATTATTCAGCCAGAGGGACACCATATGCGATACCATTATCCCATCTGAAATTGATCAGCTGGGCATTACTGTTGTTGCTGTCGGAGATATTATGCTGGGTACAAATTATCCATCTGAAAAATACCTTCCTCCCAATAATAACTGCTTTCCCCTATTAGCTGAAGTTAAACCATACCTCATGGATGCTACTTTTACATTTGGCAACCTGGAAGGTGTTTTTTCTTCAAGTGGAGGAACTCCAAAAACCTGCAAGGATACAACAAAATGCTATGTTTTCAGAATGCCTGACTCTTATCTCGATTGCATCATCGATGCCGGGTTCGATGCATTAAGTATGGCAAATAACCATGTTAACGATTTCGGATATATTGGAAGATTAAATACATCGGCCCATTTAACGGCAAATGGAATGCCCTGGGCAGGACTTGATTCCAAACCCTACGCTATAATTGAAAAGGATGGTCGCAAAATAGGGTTTGCTGCTTTTGCACCGCATAGCGGGACTCTGGATATGAAAGACTATGCAGGTGCAAAGAAACTTGTGGCAATGCTCAACGACAGTTGTGATTTTGTTCTGGTTTATTTTCACGGGGGATCCGAGGGTAAGGACTGTCAGCATGTTACCCGCCAGGACGAAGAATTTATGGGCCATAACAGGGGAAACGTCTATCGCTTTGCGCATGACGTAGTAGATGCAGGGGCTGATCTGGTTATGGGTTCAGGACCTCATGTAACTCGGGCAGTTGAAATTTATAATAACCGTCTTATAGCTTATAGTCTCGGGAATTTCAGCACGTACGCCCGATTTAACCTGGCAGGACCTAACGGAATCTGCCCTTTGATCAAGACATGGCTTGCTCCTGATGGCAGTTTTATTAAGGCACAGATTGTTCCTGTATATCAGATTGGCGAAGGTGGGGCAAAACTAGATCCACATAAGAGAGCAATCCATAAAATCCGGGAGCTGACCTATGCCGATTTTCCCGATTCACCGGTGAACATAGACGATGAAGGATGGATATTAAAAAAATAATTGTTTTTTGCTGCGAATTGTTATATTTTGTATTCCTTTTTAGAAGTGAATAATTCTTTTCAAATGCCTTACAAAGAGCCCAAAATTGAAAAACTTTTTTATTCTATTGGTGAAGTTGCCGAGATGTTCGACGTAAATACTTCATTAATAAGGTTCTGGGAGAAGGAATTTGATGTTATCAAGCCCAAAAAGAATAAAAAAGGTAATCGTTTATTTACCAAGGAAGACGTAGATAATTTCCGTTTGATCTTTAATCTTGTAAAAGTCAGGGGAATGACTCTTGCCGGAGCCAAGAAAAAGATGAAGGAAAACAAGGACGATATTCACAATGATTTTGAAATAATTCAGACCCTGAACCAAATCAAAGAAATGCTTATTGAAATCCGGGATGAAATGGAAAGTGGTAAATAGACACCATCTTTTGATTTATTAACCTGATTCTCCCCGTTTCTTATCCCCCGAAACCCAAATACATGTTATTAAAAGATATCATAAGAGTTTTTGATCAGGCTGCGCCTTTCACTTTTCAGGAGTCTTATGACAATTCGGGCCTGCAAACAGGAAATCCCGGAATGGAGATAAATTCTGCCCTGATATGTATTGATGTAACTGAAGATGTGCTGCAGGAAGCCATAGAATGCAATGCTAATCTTATTATATCTCATCATCCATTGATTTTTCAGGGGATAAAAAGTCTGACCGGCCGAAATTTCACGGAAAGGATTATAATCCGGGCATTGAAGGAAGATATTGCCATACTTTCGGTTCATACGAATTACGACAGCATTTTAAATGGCGTTAACTCCAGAATATGCGAAAAGCTTAATCTGCAGAATCTCACAATTCTTGATCCTCTGAAAAAAAGTCTGCTTAAACTTGTTTTTTTTGTTCCTGAGGATTATGCACCAAAGCTGAGGGAGAAGATTTTTGAAGCCGGTGCCGGAGTAATCGGAAAGTATGACTCATGTAGTTTCAATACGTCCGGCGCTGGAAGTTTCAGAGCTTCTGATAAAGCAAATCCATTTGTTGGCGAAATTGGGAAACTCCATTTTGAAAAAGAAATAAGGATTGAAACAATTATACCTGCTTATTTGAAAGATCTTGTTGTTTCTGCACTTATCGAAGCACATCCTTACGAAGAGGTAGCATATGATTTGTATCCGCTTTCCAATGATTATCAGAATGCAGGAATGGGAATGACAGGTGAATTGCCGCGTGCAATGGATGAAATGGAATTTTTGCTGCTTGTAAAGGAAAAGTTCGGTGCAGGCTGTATCCGGCATACAAAATTTCTAAGTGGGAAAGTAAAGAAAGTTGCTGTTTGCGGAGGGAGCGGTAGCTTTCTATTATCAAAAGCAATTGAATCTGGTGCTCAGGTTTTTGTTTCGGGGGATTTTAAATATCATCAGTTTTTTGAGGCTGAGAACCGCATTTTAATTGCCGATATCGGACATTATGAGAGTGAGCAGTTTACAAAAGAGCTTTTTTATGAATTACTTATAAAAAATTATCCTAAATTTGCACTTCATTTATCGAAGCATAATACGAATCCAATAAATTATCTATAATCCTATGGCAGAGGCAAAAACAAAAATTGAAGAAACCCTTGAAATTTCAATTGAAACAAAACTTCGGGCACTTTATGAATTGCAGCAGGTAGATACCGAGACCGACAAGATTAAAATTTTGAGAGGTGAATTGCCCCTTGAAGTGCAGGATCTGGAAGATGACATCGCCGGACTTGATACCCGCATTCACAATTTTGATGAGGAAGTTAAAAGTCTGGAACATAATATATCCGCAAAAAAACTTGATATAACCAATTCAGAAGCTCTTATTAAGAAGTACGAAGAGCAGCAGAAAAATGTCAGGAATAATCGCGAATTTGATTCACTATCAAAAGAAATTGAATTTCAGAACCTTGAAATTGAACTCGCACGAAAGAAAATATCTGAATTTAATTCTGATTTAAACTCCAAAAAGGAGCAAATAACTGAATCGAAGGAGATTCTTAGTGAGAGAAGGGAAGATCTGGAAAGTAAGAAGAACGAGCTTGATGAAATTGTTTCCGATACTAAAAAGGAAGAAGAGACCTTATTCAACAAATCAGCTGCTATTCAGAAGATCATTGAACCCCGGCTTCTGACTGCTTACAAGAGAATACGTGGCAATGCCCGTAACGGACTTGCTGTTGTTTCAGTAGAAAGAGACGCTTGTGGGGGTTGTTTCAATAAAATTCCTCCCCAAAGACAGCTTGACATTCGTTCACGGAAGAAAATTATTGTTTGCGAATATTGCGGAAGAATTCTTGTTGATGACGATATAAGCGGAACAGGAGTTAAAGCAGAATAAGCTGCTGCTGCTGATTCAGAAACAGGTAACGCCGGTTTGTGATAAAAAAATGTATTTTCCAGGAATTGTAGACTGGGAGTTCAGTACATTAAAAATCAAAAACCGGTGTTTCTTTTTTATTTTCCTTTTAAATGAAGCTCGGTATCTTCAGTAAAAGTGTTAAAGTACAACTGATCTGATTCCGGCATTTTAAAGCGGGATATCATCGATTCCCGTTCATTTGAAGGAAGAAGAACGAATACCTCTCCACCTCCGGGTTTCGAGGGTTTATAAACAAAAACAGGATGGGTTTTATAGCCGGTTACTTTTGTGTCTTCAGATTTTTGCAATTCAACTTCTACCATCAGACCACCATCCCTGAATCTGTCTCCCTGATTTGAGATAAAGTTCCCCAGACTATAAACAACAAGATTGTACGATGAGGAGTCATCCGGATTGTTAAAGTATTTACGGATTGGCTGAATTACATGAGGGTGTGAGCCGATTATGGCGTCTGCTCCGCTTTTGATAAGAAACGCAGCCAGGTCCTGTTGTTGTTTGTTCTCAATCCTTTGATATTCCAGACCCCAGTGAAGGGTGACAAAGATAAAGTCAGGTTCGGCAAGTTCAGCCCTGGCAATATCCTGAAGAATAAGACTGGTATCGATATAATTAACAATATTCGGAGGTCTTACCACGAGTCCGTTCGTTCCATAAGTATAATTAAGGATGGCAAGACGGATGGAATTTTTTTCAATTATCAGGGGATATTCAACGGCGCGCTGAATGGAGTCTCTGAATGTTCCTGTCCTGATAATGCCGTTGTTGTCAAGAACATCGATGGTGCGTTCAAGCCCTTTTTTTCCACCGTCAAGAGAATGATTATTTGCAGTGATAAAAATATCAAATCCCGCATTTTTTGCTGCAATTGCCACTTCATCGGGACTTGAAAACTGAGGGTATCCTTTATATGGTTCTCCTGCGAGAGTTACTTCAAGGTTAAGCAGTGCAATATCTGCATTGCTTACCAGATCTTTAATCATGCTGAAACATGTATCGTATTGGTAGGATTTGGATTTTTCGTTCCAGGCACTTTTTATCTGACCGTCATGTCCCATCAAATCCCCTGCAAAAATAATTCTGAGTGTACTTGTGTCATTTGACTGGGCTACGACACTATTCGATCCCCAAACCGAAAGCCAGAGTATACAGAGAGAAAATTTTATTAAATGAATTTTCATCATCGGGATAAAATTACCAGGACCCCCCGGCGCCTCCGCCTCCAAAGCTCCCGCCACCTCCACCGGAGAATCCGCCAAAACCTCCGCCTCCGCCACTGAATCCTCCGAAACTTCCTCCATGACTGTGTCTTGATCCACTAAGCATTCCCAGTGCCAGCCAGAAAGGAAGACTTTTTCCAACAGAACGTGAACCACCTTTTTTTGAACTGAAGATTATAAAGAACAGGATAATAAGAAATATAATCCCTCCGAGAGCACCACTTTCTGAACCGGATTTTTTGTATTGATCCCCTGCAAAAACCCCGGACAGGAGGTTCATGATTACAGTTGTTGCATCATCCAGACCTTTATAATATTGTCCGTTTTTAAAAGCGGGTTTAATTTCCGATTCAATAATTCTTTTATTTACGGCATCGGGAATGTACTCTTCAAGTCCGTAACCGGTTGCGATCCAAATCTGTCTGTCTGCCGGATAAATAAGGATAAGCATTCCGTTTTCTTTTCCTTTTTGCCCCACTCCCCATTTTTGGCCAATCTCGGCAGCAAGCATGGATATGGGCTGATCTCCATGAGCATCCAGGGTAACCACAAAAATCTGTGTACTGGTTGAATCTTCATAATACCCGAGTTTCGAATTCAGTGCATTTGCTTCTTCAGTGCTCAGAAGATTGGCATAATCATTTACCCAGGCAGTTGGTTTCTCCGGGAAAGTGCCATTCTGAGCTGATAAAAGCTGAAAGCCAATAAGGATAAGGGATAAAAAAGAAAGTAGTTTTCGCATGATACTATTTTTTTCCAAAAGAAATTTCGTTTGACAATTCGTTCACATCATTTTTCTCAAAAGGGAAATGTAATTTAAGCTGCTCACCTGCTGTAAGGATCCCCTGAGAAAGGCCTTCGGCAAATTTACCTTCAGCAAATGCCTTACCCATCATTTCCTTGATCTTATCCCAGAAATCGGAAGGTACTTTTGCATTGATCCCGGCATCACCAAGGATGGCAAATTTTCTCGATTTGGAAGCAAGGTAAAATAGCACTCCGTTGCGCTCGGCTGTTTTATGCATACCAAGATATTCAAACAGGTATGCGGCTCTGTCGAGCACATCTGCTTTAATTTCCTTTTCTATATGCACACGGATTTCTCCGGAGGTATTTTTTTCTGCCTCTTTAATCGCGTTTTCCACGAGTATAATTTGCTCTTTGCTTAGGAATTCGGAAGAACTCATTTTGGATTCGGTTTATATTCTTATGATGTATCAAAACAATTTCACAGTTTATCCGAAGATTAATTGTGCTGAAAACACTCCCTTCCCTGTGTTCAGGGCGGGGAGCAATTCGGTAACTTCAAAAATAATAAATTGTGAACCTCTGGTCCGTTATCAGAATTTTACTTCAGGAGCCTTCTCTGTTCCTGCTTCTGCTTCAAAGTAACCTCTTTCTTTAAATCCGAAAATACCAGCGATAATGTTTCTGGGAAATACCCTTCTTGCTGTGTTATACGCGCCCACCATATCATTGAATTTTTTCCTTTCAAAGCTGATGCGGTTTTCTGTTCCTTCGAGCTGAGCCTGAAGTTCAAGAAAATTCTGATTTGCTTTCAGATCAGGATATTGCTCTACAACTACCATCAGTCGTGCCAGGGAAGATGTCAGTCCACTCTGTGCCTGTTGAAAATTCTGAATTGCTTCGGGTGACATGTTGGTTGGGTCAACTGTTACACTGGTTGCTTTTGCACGGGCTTCGATAACATCTGTTAAAGTTGATTTTTCAAAGTTGGCATAACCTTTAACAGTTTCCACAAGGTTCGGAATAAGATCTGCCCTTCTCTGGTAAGCGTTTTCTACCTGCGACCATGCCTGATTTATTGCTTCGTCCTGAGTTACAAGTTTATTGTAACCGCAACCTGATAAAAGAGGGAGAAGCATAACTACAGCCAGAATTTTTACTATGTTTTTCATCTTTTTGTTTTTTGTAAAGTTATAAGTAAAATTTTTAAAACAATATTCAATTTTAGACCTTAGACGTTTCAAAAAGTATTCCACATACAAATTATGCAAAAAATGACAGAAGGTTGGTCTTGTGACAATGAAAAGTGACAAGTGACGTGTGACGCGTGACGTATTGTTACTCGTCACCCGTCACTTGTTACCTTAGACTTGTATGACTTGTTACGCGTGACATGTGACCCTAGTCACCCCATTCTTTATCACCCTATTACTCGTCACCCGTCACCCTGTGACAAGTGACATGTGAATTGTGACGCGTGGCACGTAAATGTTTATCGTCACCCTAACCCCGTAACCTCGCAACCCCGTCACTCGTCACTCGTCACTCCGTCACAAATTGTTTCAAAATAAATACAAGCTATATAACATTTCATCGTTGTGAATAAATTGTATTGATTAATTTTGATGAAAGTCTAAAAAATGCCGCATACAAACTTTAAAAATCTTATTCTCAGAGGGATACCCGACGCCCTTCCCCCGAGACCCATATACAATCCCGCAGTAAACCATGCTCCGGTTAGAAGAGACATATTGTCAGTAGAAGAAAAAAAGCTGGCAGTAAGAAACGCTCTGCGATACTTTCCAAAACATTTTCATGCTGAACTTTCAGAGGAATTTCTTAAGGAGCTATTGACATTTGGCAGAATTTACATGTACCGTTTCAGGCCGGCTTACAGAATCTATGCAAGACCTATAAGCGAATATCCCTGTAAATCTGTTCATGCTGCTGCCATTATGCATATGCTCAGTAATAATCTGGATGAGAGGGTGGCTCAGCATCCGCATGAACTGATTACCTACGGCGGAAATGGAGCTGTATTTCAAAACTGGGCCCAGTACCTGTTAACCATGAAGTATCTGGCCATTATGAGCGATGAACAGACGCTTGTTTTGTATAGTGGGCATCCCATGGGATTATTCCCATCCCATGAAGACGCGCCACGGGTTGTAGTTACAAACGGAATGGTTGTTCCCAATTATTCAAAACCTGAAGATTACGATAGGTTTAATGCACTGGGTGTTTCGCAATATGGACAGATGACTGCCGGATCCTTTATGTATATTGGTCCGCAGGGGATTGTACATGGAACCACAATTACGGTTTTAAACGCAGGGCGGAGAAAAGCCGGACCACGTTTGAATAATCTGGGAGGAATGATTTATGTTTCCAGTGGATTGGGTGGAATGTCGGGCGCACAACCCAAGGCAACTGTAATTGCAGGGGGCATTTGTGTTATTGCGGAAGTTAATCCCAAAGCCCTTAATACCCGTTATGAGCAAGGTTGGGTGGACGAGATCTTCACGGATTTGGACCAGCTTTTAACAAGAATGAAAATTGCACAGGCAAATAAGGAGGCTGTGTCGCTGGCTTATGGCGGAAACATTGTGGATCTGTGGGAGAAGCTAGCTGAAGAGAATTGTACAGTTGATTTGGGCTCGGATCAGACCAGTCTGCATAATCCCTTTAGCGGCGGCTACTATCCGGCCGGATTAAGTTTTGAAGAATCAAACCTCATGATGGTGGCTAATCCTGAGCTTTTCCGGGAAAAAGTATATGAATCACTACGGCGACAAGTGGTTGCAATTAATAAGCTCAGTAAAAAAGGAATGTATTTCTGGGATTACGGTAATGCTTTTCTTCTTGAAGCAGGTAGGGCAGGAGCTGATATTTTTAAATCGAAGGATGATTACATTTATCAATCCTATGTTCAGGATATTATGGGACCATTGTTTTTCGATTATGGTTTCGGTCCTTTTCGTTGGGTGTGTACATCCGGTAACCCAAAGGATCTTGAAATAACAGACGGAATAGCCCTTGAAGTGCTCGGAAGGATTGCGATGGAGGCCCCTGTGGAAATTGCAATGCAGATGCGTGACAATATTCATTGGATAAAGGAAGCAGGAAAAAATAAACTGGTTGTCGGATCTCAGGCAAGGATATTATATGCAGACTGTGAAGGCAGGACAAAGATTGCTCATGCATTTAATCAGGCGGTTCGGAAAGGAGATGTTTCAGCACCCATTGTTCTGGGCCGTGATCATCATGATGTTTCAGGCACTGACTCCCCCTACAGAGAAACCTCGGATATATATGATGGGAGCAGGTTTACAGCAGATATGGCGATTCAAAATGTTATCGGAGATGCATTCAGGGGCGCCGGCTGGGTGTCTGTTCATAACGGGGGAGGAGTGGGCTGGGGAGAGGTAATAAACGGAGGGTTTGGCATGGTTTTAGATGGAAGTGATGACGCAGACCGCCGATTAAAACTGATGCTTCACTGGGATGTGAATAACGGAATCAGCCGTCGGAGCTGGGCAAGGAACGAGGCAGCTGTTTTTGCCATTAAAAGAGAGATGGAGAGAACACCGGGTTTGATTGTGACATTGCCGAATATGGCTGATGACTCTCTTATTGATTCGATTTTAAAGTAAAGGCATAGACATGCAGTACTTATTGGCAATGGAATAGTCAAAGAAGAATGTTTCATTTCAGTATTGTTTTAATTTTTAGAATTATTAGAATTGTTGCCGAGAGAAAATTAAAATAAAGAGGCATTGAATATACCATTATCCAAAGCGCGATGGCCCGAAAAAATGGCCGCGAGCCTGAGGGCCCCTGTGCGTAAAGGCCGGGATGATTTTTTCTTGATTTTTTTGTTTACTTTTTTCATCAAGGAAAAAAGTAAATGCCTGTCCGGCATGAGGACATTATAAAAAATGTATAGTTTTATTCTTTCGCGAAAAAAATTCCAATAATTTAGAACAATTCACATAAATTTAAATTTTGATCCAACAATAAATTAAATATATAAACAATATAAAATGAAGAGTTTAAAATATTTAAGTGTCATCATCCTGTTAAGTCTGAGTTTTTCAGCTTGCGAAGATGTACTTGATCTATTTGATGATCCCAGAGATTCTTTTGTAGGAGATTGGGCCGCCAAAGAAGAGAATTCTCTGAAATCGACTGATTATTATAAGGTAACCATTGAGAAATCAAATTCGGATTCCACTGCAGTTTTTATAAAGAATTTTTATGCAATAAGCTTCGGCGCGTCAGTTAAATGCATTGTTAAAGGAAGTAATATATCAATTCCCGAACAAACTGTTTCCGGGTTTACCATTGAAGGATATGGAGGCATGGCCTTTAACGGAAAAACTATTGACTGGTCCTATACGGTTGACCATAACAATGGTTTTATTGATCCTGTAACTGCGACATATACAAAAGAGAACTAGAACACAAGACCGTAAGGTCTTTCAAGTGTTTTTTTAAGTTCTTCTATTGAAATATTTCTGCTTATCCGGTAAAACTCTTTTCCTTCGAAGAATATTAATAAAGTTGGAATAGAGAATATCCTTAATTGTCCGGCAATTAGCGGGGATTTTTCGATATCGACATAAAAGATCCTGAATTCTGGATAATTATCATCGAGCATATCCAGGATTTTAGGTTTAAGTACCTTGCAAACATTGCAGTGTGGAGCTGAGAAATAGAATGCCGATGCAGGATTTGATTTAATTTCATTATCAACATCTGACAGAGAATATAGATCCGTGAATTTCATGAGTGTTGATTTTTTTTACGATCCTGTGCGTTACCTTGTAATCAGGCTTTACTAAAACCCTAATACCTCCCGGAACTCAACATAATCAGTGCGCAGTCCGTTACCACATCGATATTATTATCCTTTGCCATCTGCATAAATTCTTCATTAATAGTACCGGGATTAAAAATTATTCGTTTAGGATGGAGGGACAGAATATAATTATAAATAGGAACCTGTCGCTTCGGACCAATATAAAGAGCAATAGTATGAATATCTTTCAAAACAGGCTCACCGGTATGAATTTTGATACCAGAGATTTCTCCTTCTCTGAGACCAATTGCAACCACTTCATTATTATGTCGCACAAGGCTTTTAACCATTTTGTGAGAAAAGCGCAAAGGATTCGGGCTTGCACCCATAACAAGGGTCTTTTTCATAAAAGGGAGAATTTCGTAGTTTGCTAAAATTATAAATTAATCCTGACTTGCAGCCACATGAAACTGAAAACTCAGCAATAATTAAAAAAACCTGCTGTTTTTTTCAGTAATCTACAAAAGAAGGCAACTTATCAATGAAAATAGCTGTCTGTAAAAAAAAATGTACAGTAGATTATTTGTTTTGTAAATTTACAGAGTATTATAAGTAGTTGTAAATAATGTAAATAACCTAAAATATGGACGAACTGATAGAAATGTACAGACGAACGAATCATTCAGTTGATTTGGCTGTCGACAAAAGGGTATTAAAGAAGAATAATTTCTCAGAAACACAGTGGTTAAGTTTCCTGAATCTGGCTGAAGATCTTGAACTAAATGATGTAGGAGCAAGGATTATGCTGGATGAGATGAAGTCCGGGAGGGTGGTTTTATAATAAAAAGCCTCACGATTTCGTGGGGCTTTTTTTTTGAATTGCTGGGTTCGAACCAGCGACCCTCCCGATTTCATCGGGATGCTCTGAACCATGGTTATTTCGAATAAGTTTATCAATCTGGTCTTTGTTTTTCCATTTTTTAAGTTGTTTTTCCCGAGCCAGAGCAGATGCTTTGTTATCAAAAGATTCAGAATACATTAATATCCAAGGTTTACCCCTGGCAGTAAAGCCTTTTTTTGCTCTGTTATGTTTGCTAATCCTGTCAGCAATATTGGCAGAATAACCAATATAATACTTATTGAGAAGGTTGGAAAACAAGATATACATGAAGTATTTGGACATTAGATAAAGATGGATAAATGCACAAAAAATGCTACCTGAATTATTAAGGAGTTTACCTGCTAGATATAAACGCAAAAACCCCACAAAAAAGTGGGGTTTTTTAAGTGGGAACTGCTGGGTTCGAACCAGCGACCCTCCCGATTTCATCGGGATGCTCTGAACCATGG
>CAYOLQ010000019.1:34715-45850 GCA_964404825.1 uncultured Chitinophaga sp. | reverse complement strand
GAACCACAGAGAATGGAGAAGAGTTACACAGAGTTTTAAAAGATACATTCATCTCTCTAGAATTCCTGTTGAGACAGCCTCTACTTAATACATAGAACCTAATCAGACTAGTTGTTCCAGTTGAGAAACACTTTTTGCTATTTCCGCATCGGTAACTTCATGATCTACGAGTTTTCCTTCAAAATATTTATCATAAGCAGCCAGATCGATAATTCCATGACCAGAAAAGTTGAAAAGAATAGTTTTCGCTATTCCTTCCTTTTTCGCCTGCTCAGCTTCTCTGATAACTGCTGCAATTGCATGGGAAGTCTCTGGCGCCGGGATTATTCCTTCTGTTTTTGCAAAAATCATTCCTGCTTTAAAAGTTTCAAGTTGCTTAACCGAAGTAGCCTCAATAAGTTTATCTTTCAGTAACTGACTTACAATTGCTCCGGCACCATGGTAGCGTAGACCTCCGGCATGAATTGTATCGGGAACGAAATTATGACCCAGAGTATACATGGGAAGAAGTGGTGTTAATCCAACTGTATCGCCAAAATCATATTGAAACTTACCCCGGGTTAGTTTGGGACATGATGCAGGTTCTACAGCAACAACCCGTGTTTTTTTGCCATTACGGAAGTTTTCTCCCAGAAAAGGAAAAGAGATTCCCCCGAAATTACTCCCACCGCCAAAGCAACCTAATACAACATCAGGATAATCGCCAGCCATTTCAAGTTGTTTAAGCGCCTCCAAACCTATTACGGTTTGATGCAGAAGAACATGATTCAAAACACTTCCCAGAGAATAATTTGTACCTGGATCTTTGGCTGCCATCTCAACAGCTTCTGAAATAGCTATACCAAGGCTTCCGGGTGAATCAGGATCCATTGCCAGAATAGATCTTCCTGAATCCGTCAGATTGCTTGGTGAAGGTATTACATCGGCTCCCCAGAGATTCATCATTGATTTTCGATATGGCTTTTGCCCGTATGAAATCTTAACCATAAAGACCTTAAGATCTATATTAAAATGCTGGGTTGCAAAAGCAAGTGCACTACCCCACTGACCTGCACCGGTTTCGGTGGTCATTTTCTTTACCCCGGCTTTATAATTATAATATGCCTGAGGAACGGCAGTATTGGGTTTATGAGATCCGGCGGGGCTGACACTTTCGTTTTTGAAATATATTTTAGCCGGAGTGTCCAGAAATTTTTCAAGATTGTATGCTCTTACAAGTGGAGTTGGTCTCCAGATCCGGTATATTTCCTGTACTTCTTCAGGAATATCAATATAACGGTCCGTTGAAACTTCCTGCATTATCAGTTCCATCGGAAAAATAGCCGAAAGATCATCCGGTCCGATTGGTTTTTTTGTGCCGGGATGCAAGGGAGGAAGAGGCTTGTTAGGCATATCTGCAATGATATTGTACCATTGCTTTGGCATGTCACTCTCGTTCAGGTTGAATTTGTGCGTTTTACTCATGTTTTTGATATTAGATATTTGTTATTTATTGGCTATCAGGTTTTTAAAATGTATTAAAAATGAAAAGAGGCATGTTGTAAACAACTTGCCTCTTTGGTATAATGGTTCCATTAATGCATAAGTTGTCTAAGTGCTCTTAAAGTAAGTGCGCCACAACCAATAACGGGCAGAAATGGATATCTGACTAATCATATTAGTTCCAAAAATAACAATAATTCTCAATTAGTTTAAAAGTTTTACGTTTAAATGCCAGATTTTTTTTATTTCTGTCAATTTCCGGATTATTAATCATCCCATCTGATTAATTTTCTGACAGAAATTCGCTAATCTCCTTCGCAGCAGACCTTCCGGAGAATATTGCCCTGACAACAAGGCTGGCACCCAGAACTGTATCACCGGCTGCAAAAACTTTCGGAATATTTGTCTGGTATTTGCCTGAAATTTTAACATTATTCCTGTCAGTGTAAACGAGATTAAGACCATTTAAAAGTCCTTCCTGAACAGGTTGTACAAACCCCATTGCAAGTAAAACAAGATTAGCATCAATCATTTCAGATGAATCAGGAACCGGGTTCATCTCAGGACGTGAAAACCCATTTTTTTTCCATTGAACTGATGATACTTCAGCTTTTTCAACCGTTCCATTTCCGTGAAATTTTACAGTTGAAAGGTTCCATCTGCGTTCGCAACCTTCCTGGTGTGAAGTGGAGGTTTTCAGTGTATATCCGTAATAGGGCCAGGGATTATCAGCGTCTCTTTTATCCGGCGGCTTGGGAAGAATCTCAATTTGTATTACTCTTCTGGCTCCTTGTCTGATGGACGTGCCAACACAATCCGAACCAGTATCTCCTCCCCCGATAACCAGTACAGTTTTATCTTTGGCTGTTATTCTTTCCTCCTGAGGAATAATCTCGCCGCGGGTAACTTTGTTTTGCTGCGTAAGAAACTCCATGGCAAAATGAACCCCTTTCAGATTGCGGCCTTCAACAGGGAGATCTCTGGGTTTCATGGCCCCGACAGTTAAACAAATAGCATCAAAAGAATCCAAAAGTTCTTTTGAACTGATATCTTTTCCTGCTTCAATACCGGTTTTAAAAATGATCCCCTCCTGCTCCAGAATATAAATTCTGCGGTCGATTACAACCTTACTAAGTTTAAAATCAGGGATCCCATAGCGCAACAACCCTCCAACTGCATCATCCTTTTCAAAAACTGTTACCAGATGACCGGCCTTGTTAAGCTGGTCGGCAGCAGCAAGTCCGGCAGGACCGGAGCCTATAACTGCCACTGTTTTCCCGGTCCTTTTGCGGGGAGGATTAGGCTTAATGTAGCCTTCCGAAAATGCGTACTCTGCAATGGCAGCTTCGTTTTCACGAATTGTTACCGGATTTCCCTCAATATTAAGCACACATGCATGTTCGCAAGGTGCCGGGCATATTCTACCGGTAAACTCCGGAAAATTATTTGTTGCATGCATTAAATCTATTGCACGCTTCCATTCGCCTTTATATACAGCGTCGTTCCATTCAGGAATGATATTTTCTACCGGGCATCCCCAGTGACAGAAAGGAATCCCACAATCCATGCACCGCGATGCCTGAAGCTTGCGATCTTCTGTATTGAGAGTCTGTTCCACCTCACTGAAATCATAAATTCTCTCAGGAATCGGACGATTTCCTGCTTCTTTGCGTTGTACTTTTATAAAACCTTTAGGATCTGCCATAATATCTTGTAATTACCTTATTTATGAATCAAATCAGGAACCAGAAAATGTAATTATTCATTCCGGTGTCCAATATCCATGAAAATTATCCAACCGGCTGACTCTCCACATCTCTTTCAACCTCAGCAATTTTCAACTTAATAGCTTCGAGCTTTTCCTCTTCAAGTACTTTTTTGTATTCGAATGGAATTACTTTGATAAACTTCTGCTGGAAATCAGCCCAATTTTCGAGAATTCTTCCGGCAAGTGGTGATCCTGTGTATTGCAGGTGCTTACCGATTAATTCCTTAAGCTCTTTAATATCAAAAGGTTCTTCAACAAGTGAAAGTTCTACCATTCCCATATTGCAGAAATAGTCGAAATTCCCGGCTACATTTAAAACATAAGCCACGCCACCACTCATTCCGGCAGCGAAATTCCGGCCGGTTCTGCCCAGAACCACAGTCCTTCCTCCGGTCATGTATTCACAACAATGATCACCAACACCCTCAATAACTGCAATTGCACCTGAATTTCTGACGCAGAACCTTTCACCGGCTACCCCGTTAATGTATACTTCACCTGAGGTAGCTCCATAAAGAACAGTATTCCCGATAATAATATTTTCTTCGGGAGGATATTCAGTTCCGGCGGGTGGTACTACAATAATTCTCCCGCCAGAAAGACCTTTACCCAAATAATCATTTGAATCTCCGTTTAGTTTAAACTGAACCCCCTTTGCAAGAAATGCGCCAAAGCTTTGTCCTGCAGAACCATTAAATTCGGCAGAAATAGTACCATCCGGCAATCCTTCTGCTCCGTACTTCATTGAAATCTCGCCGGATAGCATCGCTCCAACAGTTCTGTCAGTATTACGGATTAAATGGGTAATATTAACTTTCTCAGCTTTTTCAATTGCGGCTTTAGACAATTTTATCAGATGATAATCGAGCACTCCATTAAGTTTATGCTCCTGGGGAGTAGTGAAGCGTCTCTCGAACTTCGATGCCTGATCCGGAACATGAAGGAATCCTGAAAGATCGAGATTTTCGGTTTTCCAGTGATGAATATCGGTTCTTTTCTCAAGTAAATCAGCTCTTCCAACAATATCACTGAATTTTGTGACGCCCAGTTCAGCAAGAATTTCTCTTACTTCTTCGGCAATGAAGCTAAAGAAATTTACCAGCGAATCTGCTTTGCCCGTAAATTTACTTCTGAGGTAAGGATCCTGAGTTGCAACTCCCACGGGACAAGTATTAAGATGACATTTCCTCATCATCACACAACCCAGAACTATAAGCGCAGATGTAGCAAACCCGAACTCCTCTGCTCCCAGAAGTGCTGAAATAACAACATCCTTACCGGTTTTGAGCTGACCGTCGGTTTGCAGAATTACATTTTTTCTGAGATTATTCAGTACCAGAGTTTGTTGTGCTTCAGCCAATCCTAATTCCAGAGGTAATCCGGCGTGTTTTATACTACTGGTAGGGCTTGCGCCGGTACCACCTTCCGTACCGCTTATTGTTATAAGGTCAGCTTTGGCCTTTGCTACGCCGGCAGCAATTGTTCCAACACCCGCTTCAGAAACCAGCTTTACACTGATTTTTGCTTTAGGATTAACGTTTTTAAGGTCGAAAATCAGCTGGGCTAAATCTTCTATCGAATAAATATCATGATGCGGAGGCGGAGATATCAGGGTAATACCGGGAATAGAGTACCTTGTTTTAGCTATAATTTTATCCACTTTATGTCCTGGCAACTGACCACCCTCACCAGGTTTTGCACCCTGCGCAATTTTTATCTGGATCTCATCTGCATTAACCAGATAATGACTTGTTACACCAAACCTGCCGGATGCAACCTGTTTAATGGCCGAGCGAACCGATTCACCATCTTCTCTCGGCAGGAAACGTGAGGGATCCTCACCCCCTTCACCCGTATTGCTTCTACCTCCTATACGGTTCATTGCCATGGCAAGGGTTTCGTGAGCTTCCCGGCTGATAGATCCATACGACATGGCACCTGTAACAAACCTTTTCATGATTTCTTTAGCAGGCTCCACCTGAGATATATCAATTGGTTTTGACTTTTTTAACTGAAGAAATCCCCTGATAAAACCTGGATTGGAATTCTGCTGATCAACCAAAGCACTGAATTCCTTAAACTTTTCGTAGTTTCCTGTTTTGGTACTCCACTGCAGCAGAGCAACAGTTTCAGGATTCCATGCATGATGCTCTCCGTATTTTCTGAAATTATAAACTCCGTCGAAAGCATTAGGTGCGTTCTCAGGATCAGCAAACGCCAATGAATGCGGGATAAGGGCTTCCCTGGCAATATCCTGAATTCCAATTCCTCCGATGCGGGAAACAGTTCCTTCGAAATACTTTTTAATTACATCCTGGTGAATCCCAACCGCCTCAAATATCTGTGCTGCACGATAGGAACGAAGGGTAGATATGCCCATCTTCGAAAGAACTTTGAGAAGTCCTTTATTTACAGCCTTAACGTAATGATCCTCAGCTGTGGCATAATCCTGCTGAATATTTTTCTTTTCAACGAGTTTCTGAATAACCGCAAAGCTCAGATACGGATTAATAACACTGGCCCCATAACCAAAAAGAAGTGCAAAATGATGAACCTCGCGGGCTTCAGCTGTTTCTACAACAATATCAATCTGCATTCGCTTTCTCCTGTTAATAAGAAAATGATGAACAGCTGAAACAGCTAATAAAGCAGGAATAGGAGCTTTTTCTCTGGAAACGCCCCTGTCGGAAAGAATAATATAGTTTTTTCCGTCATCAACAGCCTTCTCAGCCAGATTGCAAAGCTCGTCTACTGCCTTTTCCAGGCCTGATGGTCCGTCAGCAGAATTAAATAACATTGGAATGATAACTGTTGCAAAACCCTTATACTGAAGATTTTTCAATACATGGAACTGAGTATTTGTAATTACCGGTGATTTAAACTTAACCATATGACAATGGTCAGGCATTTCATCAAGCAGGTTTTTCTGGAGAGAACCTATATACCCTGTGAGACTCATCACAAGTTCCTCACGAATCGGGTCGATCGAAGGATTGGTAACCTGTGCAAATAACTGTTTAAAATAAGAAAACAATCTCTGAGGTTTCTTGGATAGTACGGCAGGTGGCGTATCATTTCCCATCGATCCCACCGGTTCCTGACCGCTATCAGCCATCGGCCTGATAATAGCATCAATATCTTCGTTTGAATATCCGAATGATTTGATGTATATGTTATAATTTTCCTTCAAATCGGGAGAAACTGTCTGTCCAAACTGAACATCCTTAAAATCAACCATGTTCTGGCTTAGCCATTCGCGGTATGGATTGCGTTCTGCTAGCCGGGCTTTTAGCTCAGGATCATATATAAGCCTTCCTTCCTGAGTATCCAAAAGCAGCATTTTCCCGGGTTTAAGCTTTCCTTTTTCTATCACTTCCGAGGGATCAAAAGTCTGAACGCCGGTCTCCGAGCCCATAACCATCAAATCGCCTTTGGTGATAAGGTAACGGGATGGGCGGAGACCGTTACGGTCAAGCATTCCCCCTACATATCTCCCATCGGAAAATAGCAGTGATGCCGGACCGTCCCATGGTTCCATAATAGTGGAGTAATATTCATAAAATGCCCTGAGTTCAGGGCTAATGGGATTCTTCTGATTCCACGATTCAGGAATCAGCATAGCCAAAGCATGCGGTAACGATTTTCCGCTCATTACCAAAAATTCCAGAACGTTATCAAGTGATGCTGAATCGCTCTTATCGGGTTCAATTATTGGATATATTTCATTCAAATCGCCTAATGCAGTTGATTTAAGGATAGATTCCCTTGCCTGCATCCAGAAACGATTCCCTTTTACAGTGTTTATTTCACCATTGTGAGCCAGCATGCGGAACGGCTGAGCGAGATCCCAGGTAGGAAATGTATTGGTACTGAAACGGGAATGCACCAGAGCAATAGCGCTTTGCAAGCGCGAATCGCTCAAATCAAGAAAATATTGACGAAGTTGTTCGGATGTGAACATTCCTTTATATATCAATACCTTCGTGGATAAAGACGGAATAGAAAAAAAGCTCTTTTGTTTGATATCTGAATTCCTGATTGCGTTCTCAGTCTTTTTGCGGACAATATAAAGTTTTCGCTCAAGACTAAGTTGATCTGTATCTGCCGTAAGAAGTATCTGACGGATAAATGGCTCGGTAGATTTTGCAACTGCTCCCAGGGACGAATTATCGCGGGGGACTTCCCTGAAACCGATAACCTCGATTTTTTCTTTAGCTATAAAACTTATAAGGATTTCCTCACATTTACGGGCATCGGATTTATCCTGAGGCAAAAAAACGAGTCCGGTACCGAATTTCCCTTCCTGAGGTAACGCGAATCCCTGTATAAGATAAAAATCACGTGGGATCTGAATTAATACACCAGCACCATCACCAGTACCGCTGTCTGCCCCTTCAGCTCCGCGGTGAGTCATATTCTCAAGAACCTCCAGGCCTTTGTGTATGATTTCATGGGATTTCCTGCCTTTCAGGTGCGCAACAAAACCGATCCCACAATTGTCGTGTTCAAACTCCGAACGGTATAAACCAATATTTTCCTGTCGATGCATTGTCATTTGGCTCTCTCCTGTTATTTTTCTGCAATTTATTGAATTCTAATATATTATCTATGTAAACATAAGTACTTCAAACCTTCTTTGCAAATGTAAGGGATGTTAATAAAAAAACCGCTCTCAAATTTTATGAGAACGGTTTTACAGAGTATCATTCCTGCCATGCCATTCTCAGATAAACTTTGTATGTTTATTTAGATGAGTAGCTATGGAATTATGCCTAATCATAAGTGGAATTTCAAATTTGATACAAATATAGGGATAAAAATTACAATTTGATATTAATACATCAAATAAAATACGAATTCATAATAAAAATATGGGTATTCGTTTAAAAATCAATTAAATGGAAATCAAAAAGTTTGGTATTGATATTTCGCTGATCAAAAGTAATTAAAATAAGCATTGCCTGAAGGGTTAACTAATAATGTGTTCTGATTCGGAATAATAATTTGTTAATCAGGAAGTTATTAATAGTGTAATATATTTAAGTCACAAGTCTGGAAAAAGTGATTGAAAATTGCTGTGTTTTTATGCTGATTTTTTGTTTTTCAATGCATTAAAGGGTGGTTGGGTGGGGGATGGCCATCCCAGTAGATTTTAATAAATTACAGGTTATTGAATTAATTACCTTGAAATCGTTTCAAATAATTTAGGATGCTGAATCCATTGGAATATCGAGAAGCAGTAAAAAGGAATCTTTGACAGCTTTTATGCGAATCGTATCTGTATCCCAAATTCCAACAGCATCGCGCAATCCGGCTTTTTGATTCCCGATTTCAACCTCTCCCTCTATAACAAAAAGATATAACCCATTTCCTGATTTATGTATCTGATAGACCAATTCTGTGCCATTTAATGGTTTTGACAGGGATACCCATGCATCCTGATTAATCCATAAAGTAGATTCTCCGTGCACGGGTGAAACATAGTTTTTTATGGTACCGGATAGTTCATTGGTATTATATTTTAATTGTCCGTAGCGGGGAGTGATATTTTTTAATTTCGGAAAAATCCAAATTTGCAGGAGGTTTCCTGCCTTATCGGACAGAGGATTGAATTCGGAGTGTGTAATCCCGGAACCGGCTGACATGTTTTGTATTTCACCCGATGAAATTATTGAGCCATTTCCCATACTGTCTTTGTGTTCGAGACTTCCTTCAAGAGGAATGGTAATGATTTCCATATTATCATGGGGATGAGTACCAAATCCTGCGCCGGCAGCAATAATGTCGTCGTTAAGTACCCTTAAAACACCAAAATTAACCTTCTCTGGATTATAATAACTGGCAAAACTAAATGAATGAGCAGCCTTAAGCCAGCCATGATCTGCAAATCCTCTAGAAGAGGCAGGGTGGAAAATAGTTTTCATTATTTTAAAATTTACAGAATAAACAGATAAGAGTAAACTAATGTTCAATATATTAGGTATAGCCTGGGTTACTCAATTCTAAGTATGAAAAAAGCTGACATTAATACTTGCAATCTTATTATGAATAGCTTTATTCTTCTGTTTTATCTCTTCCTTACTAATTTGAAGCAATAGCAAAAGGTATTCAGGTTTAAAAATTCTCGCAATGTCAATTTACTAAAGTTGGATTAAGTTTAGTTTCAGAAATTCAGCAAAATAAATATCTTAGCGAAACTAAAAAACTACCACATGAAAAAACTTTATTTCTTAATCGCACTCGTGTTTGTGATAACAAACGGCTGTAAGGAAACCTCTACAAAACCCGTCACAGCGCATGATCAAAACGCCAAACTTGGAAGAGGAGTAAATATAATTGGTTATGATTCAGAACTTTGGAAGGATCATACCAAAGGCCGTTTTAAAGCAGAATACTTCAAAATGATTAAAGATGCAGGGTTTTCAAATGTGAGAATAAACCTGCATCCTTTCTCTCATATGGACAGTACCTATGCTATTGATCCTGAATGGTTGAAAACACTTGACTGGGCTGTAAAAAACAGTCTTGAAGCTGATTTGATGGTTATCCTTGATATGCACGAATACAATGCCATGGCTGATGATCCTGAAGCAAAAAAGGAAATGTTTTATTCTGTTTGGAGACAGCTTGCTCCACGATATAAAGATCAGCCCGATAACGTACTGTTTGAATTGCTTAATGAGCCCAATCAAAAATTAAGTGTTGAATTGTGGAATCAATACCTGGTTGAAGTAATGGCGATTATTCGTGAAACCAATCCAAACCGTACCCTGATTATCGGACCCGGTAACTGGAACGGTATTGAAAGTCTGAATACTCTTGTTTTGCCTGCTGATGATAAAAACATAATCGTAACTGTTCATTTTTACCATCCAATGAATTTTACTCATCAGGGGGCTCCATGGTCACGTGAAAACAAGGATTTATCTGGAATTAAATGGTCAGGAACGGATGAAGAAAAGGGAAATCTGGAATCAAAACTAAAAGTTGCCTCAGATTGGTCAATTGCTAATGACAGACCAATTTTTCTGGGTGAATTCGGAGCTTATGACAAAGGTGATATGGATTCCAGAGCTCTTTACACAGCCTATGTTGCCCGCACTGCTGAAAAATTCAATTTTAGCTGGGCATACTGGCAGTTCGACAGTGACTTCATTGTTTACGATATAGATAAGGAAGTCTGGGTTGCTCCTATTTTGAATGCACTGACTGAGAAATAGTGTCAAGTCCCTTTTAAAATGCAAAATCAAAAGTTAAAATATAACCCAGTTACAGTCTTGACATCATTGTTTTCAGGCTGTTCCATTAAAAGACTAAGGTTTAAGGAGGCTCATCATTTATAGAGTGAATTTAGCTTTTTGACTTTTGATTTTGCATTGGTCTTTTACCTCAGAAAACTCCCGGATAAAGAAAAAACCTTTAAAAATGCTTCATCAATATCGGCTGAAAATTCTTTCAGGTTTACCGGGAAAGGGTTTTCGTGAATACAGGGAAACTTAAAATCCATAATTTTAATATTTTTTTCTGTGCAGGCAGTTTTTTTCAGAAGGTTTACCGTTGGAGCAGACGGAATAACTTTGTCATTTGAAAGGGGAATGGAAAGTATTCTGGATTTGTATTTTCCCAAAGCTTTTTCTCTGAAATTTCGCAATCGGTCATAAGAAATCATTGATCTAAAAGCCTTTCCCATTGAGGTTTCTTTCAAAACATTGCGCATGGAAGAATTGCTTCTTATATCTTCATCCATTTCCTTCATGTAATAATAGAATATTCTATCAAAAGCTTTATTGTCCATTATGTATTTTGAGACACCGTTCATCTCCTGAAACAATGATCCCCCGGCAAAAAAAACAAATTTTGAATCGTCAAAAATATTTTCCGGATT
>CAYOLQ010000019.1:10102-34705 GCA_964404825.1 uncultured Chitinophaga sp. | reverse complement strand
GGGTGCGGGGCGTGAGCCATCCGCGTTCCGCGAGCGCCGCCATGGCGCCCTATTCAGCAAGAAAAACTCCGATGGAATATGAAAAGACATCAATTTTGCATCCTGCTTCAAATAAAAAGTGATTTCCAGCCCTGATATCTTTTATCAGGGAGGTAAGATCCAATGCACTCTGATATCCCGAAAGAAAAAACCTCTGAGGTACATCTGTAAGACGCTGGCTGAGAACATAATTCGCAATGCTGGAATCCCTGATGTCGCTATATCTTGCATTCCGTAATTCCAGACCCGATAACATTTCATTCTTATTCGTCCATCCCGGAAGACTGCGGTTCATATGAAATGAAAAGGGAAACATCAGTACGGGTTTTCCTGAGGATTCACAGAGGTAGCGTGCCCAGGCCAGGTGTTTAAACCAGCTGCGTTCATTTAATCCGTGAAGCAGAAGAATTAAAGATGAATATTTACGGCCCGATTCGGGAAGAAAAACCGGATATTTGAATACTCTGTTCTCGGAAATTGTGCCATCCTCTCTCCCGGGAAAATATGCATTTTCATTTTCATCAGGATCATAGATTCCAAGAGGTGATGAAAAATTCAGATTGCATATTTTTGTGTTTGAACCGGATATTTCAATTGTATCCTTGTTTAAGTCAAAGATGTCCTTCAGGTAATAGAACTGCTCACTTAATCTCATTTTGACATATATTTCCGGCAAATTAAACACAATCCGAAACCGATGTCAACTAAAAGGGATTTGCAACAATAAAACGGGACTAAATCGGCTCTGCAGGGGTGAAAAGCGAAATACAGGGGTGAAAGTTAAGGGCAATCACAAAACTTTCCCGGTCTATTTCTTTTACCTGAATGTGGTGCAAATCGGGTTTTTTTCGATAGTTTTACCTTGAAAATCCATTTTATGCTGATTTGGGAAAAAACTATACCTTCATACCTTACCGGAAAAACAAATATTGTTCGGTTTGTAGTCTTTACTGCTGTTTTTGCCCTGGTATTTATTAATATTTATGCACCATTCGGAGTAGAAACCTGGTACAATGTAACTGAACTTGAACTGTTTATCTACAGCAGTCTTGTAATTTTACTGGGTATGCTTGTTATTGTCATAAGCAGGGTGCTAATGCTGGCATTTAGCCTGAAAAACGGACTGAAGTATGGAGAATACGCCCTATGGATTTTTGGTGAAATTGTATCCATGGCACTTGCCTATACTTTGATTCAGGAATTCCTCCTCGAAGGAACAACCGATATCGTATCGGCTTTTAAAAAATCGCTGCAAACAACCGCACTTGTAATTCTTCTCCCGTATGCAATCCTTTGGCTTTACCTGTCGCTGCAGGAAAAAAATCGTCAGCTTGAAAAGCTTTCTCAAAAAACCCAAAAAGATCCCATTCCGTTTGGAATGATTCCCTTTCATGATGAAAAGCAGATACTCCGAATATCGGTTAAAACCGAAGATCTGCTGTATCTGGAATCAGCTGATAATTATGTATATATTCACTATCTGGATCATGAAAAACCTGTAAAATTCCTTGTCAGAAACAGTCTGAAAAAACTTGAACCGGAGCTTACGGGCATGGGATTGGTTCGTTGTCACAGGTCGTTTATGGTAAATTTTGAAAAAGTAAAGCTCATAAAAAAAGAAAAAGAAGGATTAAATCTGGAACTGGACTTACCCGGAAAATTATCTTTGCCTGTATCAAAAACCTATATAGAACAAATAATACGAAAGTTTTCAGATAATCAGCCTCTATAAGTCTGATTGCTTTAAATAAACCTTTTTAATGAATTTCTTCACATCATTCAGTTGAAATCAAAATGAAAGAATTTTATATAAACTCATAAATATCAAAGCTATGATTCGATTCAAAACCAGGCAATTGACATTCAACATACTTTTGTTCATCTCCATGCTTGTGTCGGCATCTTGTACCAGCTTCTATTTTGACAATCCTCAACCATTGGACTACGAAAATCTCAAAGAATTTCCAAAAAAACTGCTTGGAACATATATCGATAATGAAAAAGGTGACACCGTAGTCAGCATTTTATCGGATGGCTTTGTTGTAAGTCTTAACGGTAACGACGTTAAAATACCTTTAAGCAATAAAACAATCCTAAGAAAGTATAAATCGTATTACTTCCTGAATTTAAGACAGGAAGATCTTAATTTATGGACAGTTTATATAGTGAAACCGGGTAAAAAGAAAACATTCGATTTGTACGATCTTTCGAATGAAACAGAACCGCTCGAACAACTCAAATCAATTACAGAGGTGAGGCAATCGGCCAGGGAAGGTGATGAAACACTTATATATTCTTTGAATCCAAGTCTGGAAGAACTGGATCAGATTATTGATGAGGGATTACTTAAGACAACAAAAAAACTGAAAAAGTAATTGCAATACTCTTTTTCTCCTGAATAAGCTTATTCATAAATAAGAAAAACTGATACAAAAAATCCAGAATTTCTAATATGGTATAAATAGATAAGCTATCCGTTTGATATATTAATATAGCAAGAAATGAATTCCCAAAAACCCTTTGAATATGAGTTTACTGTCACTGAAGATTTACTGGATGATTATGGTCATGTAAATAATGCCCGTTACCTCGATTTATTTGAAAGAGCAAGGTGGAATATACTAGAAAAAAGTGGTCTGGGCAGAGAGGCTGTTAAAGCAAGAAAAATTGGTCCTGTTATTATTGAGGTAACAGTCCGGTTCAGCCGGGAACTTTTGCCCGGAGAGCAAATTAAGATCCTCACAAACAGCAGGAGAAAGAATGAACTGGTATTTTATTTTGATCAGCAGATGATTAATTCCAGTGGAGAATTAGCCAGTAAAGCGGTATTTACTACAGCTCTGTTTGATCTGAATAAAAGAAAAATGATAAAACCGGATAATGAATGGCTGAGTGCGATGGGATTCAGTGCTCAGGAATGATTTACAACAATTAAATAATATGAACAGATACCCATTCCTTTTAATCATTGCTATTTCACTCTCAGGATGTTTCAAGGAAAAGCGTTCAGATATTGCTGCAGAAAAAATGCAGGACTTTGTAGTAAACATATCCGAATATGCCAGAAATTTAGATAATGATTTTATAATTATTCCTCAAAACGGCGTTGAACTGGCTTTTAATAATCTTGAATCTGGCGAAGGATTTAATGAATTATATATGAATGCAATAGATGGTGTTGGGGTTGAAGAATTATTCTATGACGGATTTTTCTCACCGGATGAAGAACGGCTTTCTTTACTTAGAGAAATTAAAGCAGAAAAAACGATCATGGTTGCAGAATACATAAAGGATGAAAGCAATATTTCGGATGCCATTGAACGTAATACAAATGAGGGATTTATATGCTTCCCCAGAACAAGTTCGAATTATAATTACCTGCTGATTCCTTCTGAAATTCAGGAATCAAATTCAAACGATATCACTATTCTCCAGGAGGTCCGGAATTACCTTTATTTAATAAGCACCGACAATTTTTTATCCAAGGAAGAAATGATTAATGAAATATCAGCTACAAATTTTGACCTTGTTCTTTTAGATTTGTTCTTTGAAGGGGAACAACTTTCGGTTTCAGATGTTAATTTATTGAAAACTAAAGCAAATGGTGGTAAAAGACTTGTAATTGCTTATATGAATATTGGATCGGCAGAAGAATTCAGATATTACTGGAAAAGCAGCTGGGGACTGCATCATCCCTTATGGATAAAAAGAAAATATGAAGGTTACGATGATGAATTCTGGGTCAAATTCTGGGATAAGGACTGGGAAACAATTATTTACGGAAACGATAATTCGTATACCAAAAAAATATTAAATTCCGGATTCGATGGGGCATATCTGGATAATGTGGAAGCATATTATTTTGTATATTTCAGGGATTAAGATAATTCTACAATATAAAAAATGAGTAAACTCAAATTCGAATATAAAATTGCAGCCATTTATCTTCTGCTGGGTTGTCTCTGGATTTTATTTTCCGACAAACTTCTCTTTTTATTTTTTACGGAAAGTTCAGTTTTAACGAAAATGCAAACATATAAAGGTTGGTTCTATGTTGTTACCACAGCGGTTTTGTTCTATTTCTTTTTGAAGAAGCACCTTGTTAAAATCAGAAATGCAGAAAGAAAAGCTATTGAAAATGACAGATTAAAAACAGCTTTTATACAAAATATATCCCACGAAATCCGCACCCCAATGAATGGCATCATTGGCTTTGCAGGTCTCCTTCAAAACGATAATCTGTCAAAATCTCAAAAAGGTCAATATCTTGAGATTATCACGAAAAGTTCCGAACAACTCCTGAAAATTGTAAATGAGGTTCTTGAAATTTCTCTGATCGAATCCGGATGCATGAATCTTAATGAGGAACACTTGAGTTTAAACCGGTTAATGGATGAAATTCATAAATATTTCTCACCATCTGTAAAGAAAGAAATAGAGTTTACGTTGGATAAAGGACTCCCTCATAAGGATATTATAATTCTCGCAGATGATTTTAAATTAAGACAGACGCTGAATAATCTTATCCATAATGCTATAAAATTTACTTATAAAGGAAGAATATCATTTGGCTACCGCATTAAATATAAGACAATTGAATTCTTCGTAAAAGATACTGGAATTGGAATTAAAAATGAAGATTACGATAAAGTTTTCGACCGTTTTTTCCAGTCTGAGACAAATATTGAAAAAGTATATGAGGGTGTTGGATTAGGGCTGGCAATATGTAAGGGAAACATATCCCTTATGCAGGGAACTATATGGCTTGAGTCGAAGGTTAGCGAAGGTTCCGAGTTTCATTTTACAATCCCATACAAACCTGCAAATCTGCAGGAAATTATTGATACAGGTAAGCTGTCGGATGCTGAAAAACTTAGTAAAATGACTATTCTGGTAGTTGAGGATGAGGAAACTAATTTTCTTTATATAAAGGAGTTGTTTAATGGCACCGTAGTTGAATTGCTGAATGCAGAAAATGGCAGCGAAGCTGTAGAAATCTGCAAAAATAATCCTGATATAGATCTCATTCTTATGGATATCAAAATGCCGGTGATGAACGGCTATGATGCAACCAGACAAATCAGAGAAATATACCCTGATTTGCCAATTATTGCACAATCGGCTTTTGCACTCAGAGATGAAAGACAAAAAGCTATTGACGCAGGCTGCACGGATTATATCGCAAAACCATTTAAAAAACAAGCCTTAATGGAAATGCTGAATAATTACAATTCTATGTCAATTCATAAAAAGTAATTTCAAATCAGATAGCTAATTGACTATTACTTTCACCTGTCTGACTTCATCCTCCGCTATTGCCACAAAAATGTATACTCCATCGGGGAATCCGGAAATATTAATTTGTTTATTACTCCAGTTTTCTTCATCGCCTGTATCAATTTCTTTTCCAAAAGTATCGAATACAGAAAGTCTGAACGAGTCAACTCCGGGAAATAAAATCTCAAGTGCAGAACCACAGGCAGGATTTGGAAAGGCATAAAGATTTTTCGGATCCTGATTTGGATTGAATTGTGATACAGGGCAATCCGGAATATCTCCGGAAGACTCATATAAGACTCCATTACTGATATACCAATGTTCCCAACTACCACCGCTACCGGAATTCCAGTCATTAAGATTAAAGGTATTCTGACCAGAGTTTGTGCCGCTTACCTTATAAGCTTTTATTGCTTCTCCCCCGCGATTCCATTCGAGTGGCACTGATGCTGTACAAACCTCAGGTCCTGGCAGAGATAATTCACAATTTGTCTGGATAAAATACAGGAAATCATTACTTTTTGGATAATCGCCATAACAACGCGCCAATCCATCTGAATCGATGCAGATTGCAGCATAAGCATCGGAGGCAATTCCCTTTGCTTCAATCCCCCATTCACTTAATATCCTTGCAAGAAATGTAACATGTCTGCCTTTTCTGTCGGGATCATTGTAATGAGTATCGGTAATTACATTTTCGAGGTATTTATTCTTCAGAAATGAAGACGAATCAACAGTCACTTTCGCATTAAACGGATTCGATAAAGCTTCTTCTGATGTTATGGTACCTTTACGCGCACTAAAGTAAAAACCTCCCTGAATGGCCATGCCTGCGCTTGTACCACCGATAACAATATTTCTGTTTAAAACACCATCATTAATCAGGCTATCAATAACCGTATTCCTCCAATAGGCGATGTAATCCCATTGGTCGCCTCCTGCAAACCAAATCGCTTCAGCCTGTTTGAGCTTCTGATGAATATATGTCTCACCCGAAGCTACTGCACTGTTAAACACAATTGTTTCAACAGAATTAACAGTGATTCCTAGTTGTGAAAACAGATAGTTGTTGTATCCATTTGAACCACTTGCCCTTAAAACAAGAATATCCCCTCCGGCACTTTGTTGAAGAAACCATTTCATGGCTTCATCATGTTCAGTTGCTCCTCCCATAAGACAAACGCCACCCAGCGGAACGGTAACAATATCATGCGGGTTACCTGTAAAATATGATGTGTATGACTGAGCCCTGATAATTAAGGGAGGAATCAGAAGAAACAATAAACAAAAAAGAATAATCACTCTTTTTCCTAATTTATTTTTTATAAGTAGCATAATTTTGGGACTGGATAAAAAGTTATGAGTAATATTAAATTATTTATTAGCATACCGGATCTGAGGTTTCTTAATTTTTCTATATTTGTTTTACTTCTGTAATATAATGGAAGCATTTTTGGGTTTTTAGGCTTACTGCCATTTGGCAATATATAAAGATCAGGCGAAATTTTGATTATCGTAATATATTTTTTGTTTTAAACTGTCAGAATCGCATCAATCCTTATGAATACCTGATGTAATCGGGTTTTTAATTAATGTGGAACATCTACTAAACATAGTAATAGTATGAAAAATACGCTTGTCAGTTTTACGCTTATATTTATTATACTTATATCATTCGGTACCAGAGTTCCGGCAGCTTCTGCGGAAAGTTCCAATCAAAATGAAGCAAATCAGCAGGAACTTTCTGTGAGCGGAAAGGTATTATCTGAAGACGGACTTCCGCTTCCGGGTGCAAATATTCTCCTTAAGGGTACTTATATAGGAGTAATATCAAAAATTGATGGCACATACCAGATTAGCGTTCCTTCTGAGTCAAGTGTTCTGGTTTATTCATTCCTCGGATACGAAAAACAGGAAATTACAGTTGGAAACCGTTCAGTTATTGATGTAACCCTTATACCCGAATCAAAATACCTGTCAGAACTGGTAGTTGTTGGTTACGCTGTGGAGAAAAAAGTTCTGCTAACAGGATCTGTCGGAGTAGTTAGTTCTGACAAACTTAAAGATATTCCCATGTCAGGCATTGACGGACTTCTTCAGGGGCAGGCAAGCGGAGTGCAGGTATCTCAGAACTCCGGCACCCCCGGTGGTGAAATGACAGTAAGAATACGAGGCGTGGGTTCTATAAGCGGCTCAAGTCAGCCCCTTTACATTATAGATGGAGTTCCTGTAATCACAGGAGATTTCGCGCAGGTTGGCTACGAAGGTCAGGGTATAAATGCACTATCCGATTTGAATCCCAGCGATATTGAGTCAATTAGTATCCTGAAAGATGCTGCAGCAGCTTCCATATACGGAGCCAGGGCAAACAACGGGATAATTGTAATTACAACAAAAAGGGGCAGTAATCAGAAAACACTAATAAATTTCAATTCATATAATGGTATTCAACAGGTTTGGAAAAAGCTTGATATGCTCGATTCCAGGCAATGGATGGAATACAGAAACGATTTGGCCGGTACGACAGTTTTTACTCAGGATGATATTGACAATATCACTACTGACACTGACTGGCAAAAGACAATTTTCCGCATCGCTCCTACTTCAAACTATGAATTGTCGGCATCCGGAGGAAATGATAAAACCATATTTTACATGAGCGGAAACGTTTTCAATCAGACGGGAACCGTTATTGGTACCGATTATATGAGGATGAGCGGACGTTTAAATGTAGATCATAATGTTTCAGATAAGCTTAAAGTTGGCGCAAGTCTTGGTATTACCCATTCAAAAACAGATCGTGTTGAAGGGGATCAGACCCTTCATGGGCCTTTACCCAACGGTATTTCAACGCCTGCAATTTACCCGGTTTATAATCCTGACGGAACATATAATCAGGATGGTCCTTACTCAAATGCAGTTTCGATTGCCAATGAGGCTATTAATCAGAATTTCTCTTTCCGTACCCTTGGAAATACTTATTTTAATTACCAGATACTTCCCCGGCTCAGTTTTTCAAGCAAATGGGGGGTTGATTTTTTAAACTTCAGAGAGCATGCATATGAATCGATAAAAACCGTTCAGGGTGCTAAATATAATGGTTTGGGATTTGAAACCTTTACCAATGTAATGAATATTTTATCGAACAATATCCTCAAATATCAGGCCACCCTTGATAAACATGAATTTGAGTTTTTGCTGGGATATAGCTTTGAGAAATACCAGACCCGGCACTCTTTTATCAGAGGTCAGGATTTTGCCGATGAAAATCTGGAATATCTGAGTTCTGCTGCAAAAATTGTATCAGCAAGTTCAGGTGCATCGAATGACGGCATCCGCTCCTGGTTTGGGCGAATCAATTATAATTATGATAATAAATACATTTCCTCATTTTCTGGTAGATTTGACTCCTCAACCAAATTTGGAGAAAACAACAGGACAGGATTTTTTCCTTCTGGATCTTTTGCGTGGAGAATCGGGCAGGAAAGCTTTATGGAGTCTATGCCTCAGATATCTGAGTTGAAAATCAGAACAAGTTTAGGACTGACCGGTAATGATGACATTCCATCTTTCCTGTATGCAGAATTATATGGTGTCACGTCCTACGCAGGCCTTTCGGGGATATACCCGAGTAGTATCCCAAATCCGGATTTAAAATGGGAAAGCACGACACAATTTAATATTGGAGTGGATTTGGGAGTTTTTGACAACCGGATTTTCCTTACTGCAGATTACTATAATAAACAAACAAAAGACCTTTTATTGGCGCGTCCATTACCTGAAAGTTCCGGATTCTCTTCCATTACTGAGAATATCGGGGAGATTGAAAATAAGGGTTTTGAAATAGGAATAACCACAAACAATCTTACCGGTACCTTAAAATGGACCACCAGTATTAACCTCTCTGCTAACCGCAACAAAGTGCTAAAACTATATAATGGACAAGCCTTAGACGACATTGGCAGGGGAAGCAACAGGGTTGAAGAAGGAGAACCCATCGGAATTTTCTACAGCTATAAGTGGCTGGGTGTTGATCCATCAACAGGCGATGTTGTATATGCTGATGTAACAAAAAGTAATGGGATTACTGCAGATGACCGTACAAAAATCGGCGACCCTCATCCGGATTTTATTGGAGGAATAACCAATACTCTTTCCTATAAAGGAATTGATTTGAGCCTGTTTATGCAATTCTCATACGGTAATGATGTGTTTAACGGATCAAGACTGTTTCTGGAATCTCTTCAGGGTGGGGATAACCAGTTAGAAGATGTTATCAGGAGATGGCAAAAACCCGGCGACATAACCGATATCCCCAGAGCTACAAACGACCCGGTTAAAGCTGCTGAGAATAAAAGAGTATCTTCAAGATTTATTGAAGATGGGTCGTATCTGCGTGTTAAAAATCTGACAATTGGTTATACTTTCCCGAATAGCATAATTGGTAAACTCAGGCTTGCTTCACTTAGAGTCTATTTTTCGGGACAAAACCTTTTAACCTTTACAAATTATTCAGGTCTCGACCCGGAAGTAAATTACCTTGGAAATGACAATACAGTTATTGGTACCGATTTCTTTACTTACCCGCAGGCCCGGAGTTATAATTTTGGTGTAAATTTAAAATTTTAGGAAATGAACAGATTTTTTTCCATCATCGTTATATTGTTCCTCATCAGCAGTTGCGATGTTTTAAACGTTGAACCCGAGAGTTCAATTCCTGCAAGTGCTGCATTCAAGAATAAAGCAGGGATTGAGAGAGGTATACTGGGATCATACAATTCCCTGCAAAGTCTGAGTTACTATGGAAGAGCTTACCTTATTGCCTCTGATCTTTCTGCTGACAATCTTACCCACCCTCCTGATGCTACAAATTCAGATTATGCTGAAATTGATAACAATGCCATGCTCCCTGAAAACGGAGCTGTAAGCGGAATATGGGCAAGTATTTTTGACGGGATTAATGTTGCAAATAATGTTATTGCCAAAATTCCGGGCATTCCTGATATGACGGAAACCGAAAAAAACGCGGCCCTTGGTGAATTGTATTTTCTCAGGGCACTTAATCATTTCAATTTACTAAATTATTTTGGTGCAATTCCGGTTAAAACCGAACCGACAGTTGGAGTAACAAATCTGAATGCTCCCAGAGACAGCGTTGATGTTGTATATTCCCGGATCATCGCAGATCTTACATTTGCTGAGTTAAACCTGACTGCATCAACCTCACGAAAAATAAGGGCAACAAAGTTTGCCGCCACTGCACTTCTCGCCAGAGTTGCTCTTTACCAGGGAGATTATGATCTTGCCTATCAAAAAGCAAATAAGGTAATAATGGAAGGAGGATATATTCTTCCCGGCGATTTCTCGAGTGTTTTTTCGGCAGATGGAAGTTCAGAAACTATCTTTGAAATTGATTTTACAAGTGTTGACAGAAACCGAATAGCTGAATACAATTTCCCTAAATCACTAAACGGAAGACGAGAGGTTGCGCCTGATGAAAGCATTATTACTGCGTTTGAACCGGGAGATGAACGAAAAAATGTAAGTATTGCCTTCGACGGACCCAATGCATATGCAAATAAATACAATGACCTCAGTTTGGGTGCAGACAATGTTATTGTGCTGAGGTTGGCCGAAATGTTCCTAATTCGTGCTGAAGCAGCCACTAATCTAACAGACGGTAGTGTTGAAAGCATTGCTGCTGCTTGCGCTGATGTGGATACAATAAGAGGCCGGGCAAATCTGAATCCAATTGTAGCAAACAACAAAACAGAGTTGTTAAATGCCATTGAAACAGAACGCAGGGCCGAATTTGCGTTTGAAGGTCACAGGTGGTTTGATCTTGTAAGAACCGGAAGAGCTGTTGACCTCATTCCAACCGTATCCAACTCAAAAAAAACACTTTTTCCAATTCCTTCGGGGGAATTACAAACAAATACGAATCCCGGAATGTTTCAGAATCCAGGATATCTGTAATTTAATTTTTTTATTAACTTAATAAATCTAACATGAAAGCAAAAAGTCTTCTTAGTATGCTGGGTCTGCTAATTCTGGTGGTTCTCTTCTCCTGTAAAAAAGATAAAGAAGATGATCCTGCAGTAGCAGCAACAAGTCTCTATTTTATTGATTCAAGTGACGAACTCATTCAAAAACTGGCACTTGATGGCACCGGTACCCTAACAACTGTAAAAGATATAGTTGAAATGTCGGGTGTTGGTTTAGCTTACGATGCAGTGAATAATAAAATCTTTTTCAGTGATTTTTATGATGCCGACACGCCTAATGGTAGAATCTGGAAAATGAATTTGGATGGAACTAGTGCGCAGGCATTGGTTTCAGGTATATATGATCCTTATGGCATCGCACTGGATGTTGCTGGCGGTAAAGTATATTGGGTTGATGATGAAGGCAAAGTTTCCCGTTCAAACCTTGACGGAACAAGCCCGGAACTGGGTTTTATTACAATCACCGATGGCTGGTTAAGAGCAATCTGCCTTGACAAAGCAAATAATAAACTTTATTTCTATGATGTAAATGAGGAAGTATTATATTCTGCAAAGCTTGATGGTACTGCAGTAACCAAACTTATTGAGGGTGTATATGGGTATGCCATCAGAATTGATACCCAAAACAGCAAAATTTATTTTGATGATCAGAACACTCCCGGTTTGTTAAGAGCAAATATGGATGGAACCGGAATAGAAACGGTTGATAATACTGATACCAGAATTTATGGTATTGAAATCGATTATGTTACCGACAAACTTTATTGGTCAGCCAGAGATATGGGTGAGATTTATAAAGCAAATCTCAATGGTACTGAAAAAGAAACCCTGAAAACCGGACTTACAAGTCCCAGAGGTATTTTTATTAAATAGTCCATTAGAACAGGGATTAACGATTTTTGATTTGAGAAGGTGAAAAATTTGAATTTGCGGCTGTACATTTTAAATTCCCTCTAAAATCAAAAATCGTTAACCTATTTTCGAAATTACTTTTTTTGATTTAACCAGTGTAATGTGAACGAATTATGATGAAAATGAAATTTGTCTGCAGGCTATTTATGCTGATATCAATTCCCCTCCTGTTTAATGGCTGCGGCGAAGATGACTTTCCCGTCCCACCTGCCAGCACGGTTGCGCTTTTCTCGTATACCATCGATAACGATGGTTTCGCTCCGGCAACTGCGACTTTTATTAATGAATCAATTATCCCTGAACCAGTAGGTATTCCGAGTTACAGCTGGAGTTTTGGGGATGGTACAACATCTGCTGAAAAAAATCCGGTCCACAGCTTCGGTGCATCCGGTGCATATAATGTTAAACTGGTTGTAAAGACATCCATTTCTCAGGAAATAAGAGAAACAACAAAACAAATAATAATAAAAAATTCAAATGCTTCCGGAATACCGGTTTTCTTTACAAATGGCAGTAACGTTTTTTCAGGATTTCTGAATGATGATCCACCTATTTTTGGTACTCTGCCAATAGGTCCGTTTCTCGATTCTTATGATCTGGATATCGATACCGTTCATTCCAAATTATACATAAGCGATTATGATGCTAAGATTATTTACCAATGCGATCTCGACGGGAGTAATCTTATTCCTTTCAGAACCGGAATCGCAGGCCCGGATGGCATAGTGGTTGACTATGCAGGAAACCGTTTATACTGGGATACTGATAATGGAATACAACGCGCTGATATCTCAAATCCCGACGTAAACCAGAAAGAAGACTTTGTTACCGGCCAGGCCAATGATCCTGAAGGAGTTTCAATTGATCCGATAAGCAATACCTTATACTGGACGAACTATAATGGTGGGCTCTGGTCTAAAAAGCTTGATGGTACTGGTGAAGCTGAAATAATTCCGCTCATTGAAGGTGGAAGTACACTGGTGATTGGCGATCGGGTTTATTTTGATCAATATGTGGGCACAGGTGATATTCACCTTAAATCGGCAAATCTTGACGGGTCAGGTGTTAGTTCTCTTACTACCGGTATAAGCAGAGTAATTTTCGGTCTTGGTTATGATCCGAAAGGCAATAAAATTTACTGGGGTGACAGAACACCCGGAAAAATAATGCGATCAAACACTGACGGCTTAGGAATCGAAACCTGGTATCAGAGCGCGGGATCAAGCCCCAGAGGAATAGTATTTGGAAAAGAAAAGCCAGCGAGCAATGAATAAAAAAATCACTTTTCCACTGAAAGTATTTATTATCTTTTCACTGGTTTTTTCGTCCTGCAAAAAGGAAACAAAACTGGGTACCCTGTTTATTGTAGGCGGAGGAAAAATATCCCCTGAAATGATTGATAAGATGATAATGGAATCGGGACTTGACAAGGGTGGATATGGAATAATTCTCCCGATGTCGAGTGAAGAACCCGATTCCGCAATTGTTGAGCATAAACCAGGTTTTGTATCACAGGGTTGCAGCAATATCTTCGGAGTTCAGTTCAAAAAGGGCGAACCCTGGTCTGATGAAAAAATTGATTCTATACGTAACGCTAGTCTCGTCTTCATTTCGGGGGGAGATCAAAGCCGGTTTATGTCGGTAATTGAAGGTACTCCTGTTAAAGAAGCAATTCGTGAGGCCTATTCTAAAGGCAGTATGATTGCGGGCACCAGCGCAGGTGCATCCCTGATGAGTAAAAAAATGGTAACCGGAAATGAATTGAAATATCCTGAAAATACAGGCACTTTCAATTCTATGGAGGCTCAGAATGTAGAAATGATTTCCGGATTAGGTTTGCTGGAAACGGTTATCATTGACCAGCATTTTATAAAACGTAAAAGGCTAAACAGGTTGATTTCTATGTGTATTGAAAATCCGGATTTACTGGGGATAGGGATAGATGAAGCAACTGCTATTTTTGTGGATGGCAATAAAGCTACCGTTTACGGTGTCAATCAGGTTGTTGTTGTTGATAATTCAAACGCTGAGAAAAAATTTGAAAACGGATTACTTGGCGTAAAGAACCTTAAGCTTGGAGTTTTTCTTCCGGGGGAAAGTTTTACAATAAAACATTAAAAGGTAATTATTTATGGCGAAACAAAGGAAGATTCCTCACACATTTGTAATTGTATTTTCAATAATCGTGATTGCTGCTGTTGCTTCATGGTTTGTTGATGGAGGGGAATATGAAAGAACCGTAAAAGTTATGCCCGATGGAACCACAAAGAATATAATTCTCGCTGAATCTTATAAAAACGTTGATAATCAACCTCAGACCTGGCAGATTTTTTCTGCGCTTTTTGAAGGTTTTGTAGCCAAAGCAGATATAATTGTTTTCATACTTCTAATCGGTGGAGCATTCTGGATTCTGAATGCAAGCAGAGCTATTGACGTAGCTATTTTCTCCTTTCTGAACTTTACAAAAAAACTCGAGAAAAGTAAAATTATCAGGAAAATTGGTATTAATAATATCATCATGACGCTCATCATGATACTCTTCAGTCTTTTCGGTTCGGTATTTGGTATGAGCGAGGAAACTATTGCCTTCGTGATAATATTTGTACCCCTTGCCATCAGCATGGGATACGATTCAATAGTAGGTATATGCCTTTGTTTTTTTGCAGCAGGATTAGGATTTGCCGGTGCAACCCTGAATCCATTCACTATTGGGATAGCCCAGGGTTTATCTGATGTTCCTTTGTTTTCCGGAATTGAATACAGGGTGTTCTGCTGGATTGTAATAACGCTTATCGGAATAGTTTTCATTCTCCGGTATGCCGCTAAAATAAAAAAGGATCCTACTAAATCGCTGGTTTATGAGGAGGATCAGGTGTGGCGTGACAAAGCAAGTGAAGACATTGAAAAAGTTGTATACGAAACTCCTCTTTCTTCATGGATTACTTTTGCATTATTGTTCGTCATTATGATTATATTCTCTGTTTATTATCCTTCCTCTACTCTGATTATCGGACAGTCGCAGATTACATTTCCCGCAATTCCAATCCTTACTGCCCTCTTTGCCTTAACCAGCTATATTTCGTTAAGAAAATCGGTACATTTTTTTATTTTAAACCTTTTCATTTTCACTATTTTATATCTTATTATCGGAGTAATGGCATACCAGTGGTATGTACTCGAAATTGCAACTCTGTTTTTTGCTATGGGAATTGCCAGTGGAGTTGCCATGAGTTATTCTGCAAACAGAATTACTGAATTATTCCTCGCCGGTGTAAAAGACATTCTTTCTGCTGCTTTGGTTGTTGGACTTGCGGGTGGGATCATTGTTATACTTCAGAACGGAAAGGTAATAGACCCAATGCTGCACAGTATTGCTGATTCCATGAAAGATATTGGCAGATACGCCTCACTTAGTATCATGTACGTAATCCAAACTGCCATTAACCTGATAATGCCATCTGGTTCAGCAAAGGCTGCACTTACGATGCCAATCATGGCTCCTTTCTCCGATTTAATAAATGTATCCCGACAAGCAACTATTATGGCATATCAGTTTGGTGATGGGTTTACTAATATGATTACGCCTACTTCTGCAGTTTTAGTAGGGGTACTTGGAGTTGCTAAGATCCCTTATCAGAAATGGGTAAAATGGGTTTGGCCTTTAATTCTGGCTTTGTTCTTACTTGGGTTTCTGCTTTTAATTCCAACAGTTTATATGGATCTGAACGGATTCTGACAGATAAACAGGCTTGACGAAATCAAAGACGCAGATCCCCCGAAAAAATAGAAATATGATTCTTATAAAACAAGCAGAGGTTTATCAGCCCGCATATGCTGGTAAAAAAGACGTTCTGATAGCCGGGGAAATTATCGTAGCTATTGAGAACGAAATTGATATCCGGTCACTTCACAACATACCCGTTGTTGTAATAAACGGAAGCGGGAAAAAACTTATCCCCGGACTTATTGATGCTCATGCGCACATTGCAGGTGCAGGAGGTGAAGGAGGACCTTCGACCAGAACACCGGAAATGAAACTTTCGCATATGCTGGAAGGCGGAATCACAACTATTGTTGGATGTCTGGGTACAGACGGGTTCACCAGAACACCTGAAAGTGTTTTAATGAAGGTGAAATCGCTAAAAGCCGAAGGCGTTTCCGCATTTATGTACACCGGGTCGTACCAGGTACCAACACCCACAATTCTTGGTGATGTAGGCAAAGATATCGCTATGATTGAAGAAGTAATTGGCATTGGCGAAATTGCACTTTCTGATCACAGAAGCTCCTGCCCCACTACAACCGAACTTATCAGACTGGTAGAACATGCAAGAGTTGGAGGAATGCTCGGAGGGAAAGCAGGTATTGCCAATATTCACATGGGAGATGCTAAGAATCCGTTTCAGCCCATTTACGATGCGCTTGCTGCCAGCGAATTAAAAATTACGCAGTTTTTTCCAACTCATTGTAACCGGAATCACTATATTTTTGAAGACGCAAAAAGATATGGAATAAAGGGTTACACCGACCTTACGGCCAGTTCCTATCCATACGACCCTGAGAATGAAATTAAGCCATCCAAAGCCATTCCCGAACTGGTTAATTCGGGTGTACCCCTCGAACATATCACCATGACATCTGATGGAAATGGTTCACTTCCTAATTTTGATGAAAAAGGTCAGCTTATCAGCATTGACATGGGATATCCCAAATCGATTTTTACTGAAATTATTGATACTGTAACCACGGAAGGATTCCCGCTTGAAAAAGCGCTTCAGGTAGTAACCAGTAATGTAGCGGATATTCTGAAACTAAAGAATAAAGGGAGAATAAGGACAGGCAATGATGCAGATATTGTTCTTCTCGACAGGAATAACATCATATCGGATCTTATCGCCCGCGGCCAGATTATGATTCATGAATACAAGACTTTGAAAAAAGGCAACTATGAATAAAATTATAGTATTGTTTCTGACATTTTGGTGTTCTTCTCTCTTTTCGCAGGAATTCCTTACCCCTGCTCAGAAAGTAAATTTTTCAGCTGTAAGTACATATGATCAAATATCGGAGTATATCATGCTGCTGGACAAGAGTTCCGGGCTAATGGAGGTTGAGATATTCGGCAAATCAGTTCAGAACAGAAATCTTTATGCATTGAAATATTCCAATCCTGCATCAGGAAATGCATCATCGAAGATTAAAGTACTGATTTTCGCCCAACAACATGGCAATGAGCAATCCGGTAAGGAAGGCGCTTTGCTTCTGGCTGCATCCCTGCTCAAACCGGAAAACAGGTATCTTTTCGATCGACTCGATATCGTACTTATTCCCCAGATGAATCCCGATGGTTCAGTAGAAAATAAAAGGAGAAACGGTAATAATATGGATCTGAACAGAAATCATCTTATTTTAACTGAACCGGAAACGCAGGCATTGCATAAACTGTTCGATCAATATCTGTTTGAGGTAAGCATGGATGTTCATGAATACTGGCCATTCGGGGAAACAGGTATAGAATTCGGGTACCATTCTAATTCTGATATTCTTACGGGAGTAAACACAAATCCTAATGTGTCCGAAAAAATAAGATCCCTTTCAAATTTGGAATACATGCCATTTATAAAAAGGTATCTGGATGAGCAGAATATCAGCAATTCTGTTTATTCTCCGGGTGGACCTCCTGAAATAGATTACATCCGGCATAGTACGTTTGATATAAATGACGGCCGACAAAGCTTAGGAATACAAAATACTTTTTCCTTCATTCAGGAAGGATTGAATGGTAAGGATTCATTTATTGAAAATCTTGAGCACCGGGCCAAAAGTCAGATGGCAGGAATGCTTGGATTACTTGAATATTCCTACCAGAATAAGGAAAAAATAAGAAAATTAGTTCGTGCAGAAAGAAGAATACTTTTAAAACCTGAGGCTGACACTCCAGTTTCCATTCAGAATGAGCATATAAAAAACGGCGAAAAGCTTAAGTTGCCTGTTTATTCCTATTATTCGGGATTAGATTCCGTGATAATCGTTACCGACTATCGTCCGGTTGTAACCTCCATCTTTGATGTTGATAAACCAATAGGGTATTTAATCCCGAAAAGCAATAGCGAACTTATTGAATGGTGCGGGCATCATTCGTTGAAGAAAAATTCTTACAAGCCTTCCAAGTCTCACCAAACAGAGCAGTACACTATAAATTCAATAGACTCTATTGATTTTGAGAGGGATATTATTGTAAATCCCATTGTAGAAAATAAAGTACTAACTTCTGAAGTCTTAATCGCTGATTATGTTTTTGTTCCCACCTCCCAGCTTAAAGGAAATATGATTGTTCTGGCATTGGAACCTAAATCTATGCTGGGATTGGTGACTTATCCCAAATTCGAAGATCTGCTTAAAAACGGAGAAACTTATAATGTCCTGAGAATTGTAAAAAAGAAACACAAGAATTAAAGATCCCCCGGATACATAATTTATATTTCTGAAAATAAATACATTACCCTATGCTAATAGACAAGATCGAACTCCGTCATATAAAAATGGTTCTTGTAAATCCGTTTGTTACCTCAATGGGGACCGAGTACGATGAGGAACATATAATCGTGCGGGTTGATGGGGAGGGAATTACGGGCTGGGGAGAATGTGTTGCTGAGGGTACCCCCTATTATTCCTATGAAACGGTTCAGACAGCCTGGCATGTTCTCAGGGAATTTCTGATTCCTTCTATACTTGGGAAAAATATTGAAAGTGCGGAAGAGGCTATTGCTCACTATTCACGTGTAAGAGGTCATATGATGGCAAAAGCTGGCCTGGAAGCGGCATTGTGGGATGCTCTGGCAAAATCGAAGAATAGTTCTCTTTCTGAAATGCTGGGCGGAACGCGGAAGAAAATAGATGTTGGCGTAAGTATTGGTATTCAACCAACTGAAAAAGAGCTGTTGAAAAAAGTGGATTCCTACCTGAAAGAAGGATATAAGCGAATAAAAATAAAAATAGCTCCGGGAAACGATCTTCAATTTATTAGTGCCATACGGAAAGAGTTTCCCGGGATTATGCTTCAGGTAGATGCCAATTCTGCTTACACTTTAGCGGATATTGGCATTTTCAAAAAAATGGATGACTTTAATCTGGTTCTTATTGAACAGCCTCTTGGCTATGAGGATATCTATGATCATTCGAAGCTTCAGAAAGAAATTAAAACTCCGATATGCCTCGACGAAAGTATACACTCACTCGATGATACCCGTGCTGCAATTGAATTAAACTCGTGCAGAATAATAAATATCAAACCGGGTCGTGTAGGTGGATTTACAGAATCAAAACAGATTCACGATTACTGTATGTTTAAGGGCATCCCTGTATGGCATGGAGGAATGCTGGAATCAGGTATTGGGAGAGCGGGAAATATTGCTTTGGCATCTTTACCAGGTTTTACTTTACCGGGGGATATCTCTGCCAGCAAAAGATATTATCTGGAAGATATTGTAGAGCCTGAATTTGTATTAAATGCAGATGGAACAATAGACGTACCGGGCCAGCCTGGAATCGGTGTAAACATAAATATGAAGGCTTTAGAAAAAGTTACCGTACGTACTGAAGTATTCCAACACTGATGATGATTCCTTAGGGAAAGTGTCAGGATATCATCTTATTTTAATATTTTCTAAGGTACAGTTTCATTATTTTGATTTGATTTCCATCCGGATTTTAATTAAAAAACTGATTACCTTTACCACTATCTCAATTCTTGAATACATGAAAAAAACATTTGGAAATTCAGGAGAAACCAGGTCAAAAGCAAATAATTCATTCTGATGGTATCACAGGAAATTCACGAAAACTGGACTTTCAGAAAGTCGGGAGATAATGAATGGTTGCCCGCCTCAGTTCCCGGGACCGTGCATACCGATCTGTTTCAAAACAAACTCATTCCGGATCCGTTTTTTGGTAGTAATGCAAAACTGGTTCAATGGATCGAGAGAGAAGATTGGGAATACCAGTGTCATTTTAATGTATCAGCTTACCTTCTCAATCACGATCAACTTGAAATATGGTTCTATGGTGTTGATACCTATGCTGAAATTTCGCTTAACGGGCATGCTATTATCCGCACCAATAACATGTTTCGCCCGTGGTCAGCAGATGTAAAAAAGCATCTTCATGAAGGAGAAAATGTTTTGTTGGTAAAATTTGCATCTCCCTATTTCACAGGACTTGCAAAATACAAAAAGCTTCCCTGGCAACTCCCCGCAAATAATGATAAAGGAGAATTCAAGGTAAGTCCGTTTAGCCGGAAAGCATCATACCATTACGGCTGGGACTGGGCACCCAGACTGCTTACAAGCGGTTTTCACAAGAATATAGAATTACTTGCTTTTAACAAACTGAAAATCAGAGATTTTTATATCCATCAGCAGGAACAAAGCACCTCTTATGCAAGTCTGCTATGCAAACTTGAACTCGAAGTGCATTCTGCAGGTGAATATATATTTGCGTTATTTGTTGACAGGGATCTCGTTTCAACAGGCAAGCTTCGTCTTACCCCCGGAATAAACTCTTTTAGTCTGCCTTTTGGTATCCATAACCCCCGGTTATGGTATCCCCGAGGATATGGTAATCCTGATTTATATAAAATTACAGTCGACATTACTGCTGAAGATGGAATAGTAGACACACGTCAGACAACTACCGGTATACGAAAAGTCGAGCTTATCAGGGAAAAATCAGGTGAAAATGAGGGTTTCATGTTCAGAGTAAACGGGATGGATGTTTTCGCCCGTGGAGCCAATATCATTCCTCTGGATTATTTTACCCATAAGGTAAAAAAGACTGATTATAAAGCGCTCATTGATAATGCAGTATCAGTTAATATGAATATGCTGAGAGTCTGGGGAGGCGCATCATATGAAAAGGACTCATTCTATAACCTTTGTAACCAGGAAGGAATTATGGTTTGGCAGGACTTCATGTTCGCATGCATGATGTACCCGTCTGATAATGAATTTCTTGCGATAGTTCAGGAGGAAATTGAGTATAACATTAAAAGACTCAGAAATCATCCTTCTGTTGTATTATGGTGTGGAAATAATGAAATACTTGAAGGCTTTAATTTCTGGGGATGGAAAGATGAATTACAAGAGAATGCAGTGCAGGCTTTTGAATCGTATAAAAAAGTTTTTTACGGATTAATTCCGGAAACACTTAAATCCCTTGATCCATCCAGACCCTACTGGCCTTCCTCCCCTTCCTCCGGCTACTCATCTCCTCCTGAAATTCACTCAGGAGATTATCACTTCTGGGATATTATAAAACAACCCTTACCACTAAGTTCTTATGAAGAAAATGTTGGCCGGTTTATGTCTGAATACGGATTTAAGTCCTACCCTGAATTAAAAACCATAAAGGCCTACTGTTCCGAAAACGACCGTGATATACATTCTGAAGTTATGGAAATTCATCAGGGATGGGAGACCGGAGCTGATTTGGTGGATAGACATACTACCCGATTATTTGGTAAAACAGAAAGTTTCGAAAATTTTATATTCCTCTCCCAGCTTACGCAGACTCAGGCAATAAAAACAGCAATTGAAGCACACCGACGTGCCAAACCCTATTGTATGGGCTCGCTTTTCTGGCAACTGAATGATTGCTGGCCTTGTGCCAGCTGGTCGGCTATTGATTATTACGGCAGATGGAAAGCATTGATGTATGAACTAAGGCATTTATATTCTGACCTTATCGTCTCTCCTGTAATTAAAGATAATCTGGTTCAGGTTTTTATTGTTTCTGATAAACCCACACCACTGAAAATCAGCATAATATTACGCCTCATGAATTTTGAAGGTATTGAGCTTTTCTATAAACAGATTGATTACCAAACCAATCCATCCATAGCTGAAATGGTTTTTTCAATTCCGGTTGAAAAGTTAAATATTGCAAATCGTAAAGATCAGGTAGTTTTTGTAACTGAAATTTTCGAAGGTAAAAAGAGGCTGGACAGGAATTTACTTTATTTTACCCGGCCCGCAGATTTACTATTAAAAAACATTCATCCTGAATTAGAGATTAATGAAACTGGTAATAAAACTATGCTTTTCCTGAGTTCTCCATTTTTAATTAAGAATCTTTACGTCGAACATAGTGATAAGGAAGGCTTTTTCAGCGATAATTTCTTTGACCTTTTACCCGGAGAAATAAAACCGGTAATTTTCCAGGCAGATTCGGATGCTCCTTCTGAAAACAGTTTTATATTCAGAAGTCTTGGTTCTATTCTGCATCAGGATAATTCCTAGCCTGCTCATTCTTCTCTCCAGGAATAATTAATGAAAATCCGGAAATTGGTATGCCCGGCAGACTTAATTTTCTTAAAATAATTACCATTTCTGTGCAAGCTGAAAATATTTTTTAACTTTGAAAAGCTGACTTTCTTCCAATTTCCGGAATTTTCACTTCAGTACCAATTGATTTTCAGGTATCTGGGATTTTGTCAGAAATTCTTCAAAACACTTAACTATGTCCAAATCAAAATCAAAAGGGCCCAAAGCCTGCAGGAATTATAGTAACACCCAATTAAGCCTGCTTGTAATTCTACGACTGGCAATTGGCTGGCATTTTCTATATGAAGGTATCAGTAAAATTTTAAATCCAAACTGGTCATCTATTGGTTTCCTGCTCGATTCCAAGGGTATGTTTTCTGGTATGTTTCATGCAATGGCTGGGAATCCTGAATTGGTAAATGCGATAGATTTCCTGAATATATGGGGACTTACAGCTGTTGGTCTGGGTCTTATTACGGGTCTTTTTACACAGGTTGCTGTTATTGGAGGAATGGTGTTGCTTGCATTCTATTACCTTTCTCACCCTCCGCTCATTTCTGCAGATTATGCCATTCCCAGCGAGGGGAGTTATCTGTTTGTAAATAAGAATCTTATTGAATTTTTTGCACTTTGGGTTTTGTTTCTGTTTCCAAGCGGGAATCGCATTGGACTTGACAGGTTTATATTTAAAAAGAAATAATTGTTAGTGTAAAAGCATTTTATCATGAACGAAAAGAAATCATCACCTAAATCAGAAAAAGAAGATATCAAACCTAAAATTGGAAGAAGAGATGTACTAAAGGGTTTAGCTACTCTTCCGCTTCTGGGAGCATTTGCATACGGTGTGTACAAAAAGAAGAATTACGACCGGCTTCTCAATAGTAATCTGAAACAGGCCGTCGACCTGAGTGCCGAATCTCCGGTGATCTTTCAGACGCAGCACAAGAATCCTACAATTCGACTGGGCATAATAGGTTATGGTATCCGTGGTCCGCAGTTACTAAGAGCTGCAGGATTTGCCAGGCCTTCAGAACTTGATGAATGGAAGGAAAATTCTCTTAAAAACTCATCGGATCATCGATTGGAAGATTTTTTAGCACAGGAGGATCTGAATTTAAAAATAACTGCTGTTTGCGACTTATTTGATGTTCATGCTGAACGTGCTTTATCTGCCGCGGCAAACGCAGGAAAAAGCGGGAGCAATGGCAAGTTTTCTCAAACAGCCAGAAGATTTAAAACATACCAGGAACTTATTTCTTCGGGGGAGGTTGATGCAGTAATTATTGCAACACCCGACCACTGGCACACTGACATTGCAATTTATGCAGCGGAGAAAGGTGTACATGTTTATGTGGAAAAGGGAATGACAAGAACCGTTGAAGAAGCATTTCGCCTGAGAGAAATTGTTAAGAAAAGTAAGATTGTGTTTCAGCTGGGGCATCAGGGTCGTCAGACCGAGTCGCATATGAAAGCCCGCGAGGCTATTGAGAAAAATATAATCGGAAAAGTAGGCTTGATTGAAGTCTGCACCAACCGTAATTCTCCCAATGGGGCATGGGTATATAATATTCATCCTGATGGAAATCCACGCACTATTGACTGGGAACAGTTTGAGACCCCGTGTGAAAACAAGCATCCATTCAGCCCTGAGCGATTTTTCAGATGGAGGTGCTGGTGGGATTATGGGACAGGTCTCGGGGGAGATTTACTGACTCATGAATATGATGCTATAAACCAGATCATGAGCCTTGGGATACCTCATTCAGCAGTTAGTTCAGGTGGAGTATATTTTTATAAGGATAAAAGTGCCGGTCATTATGTTGATGAAGTAAGAGAAGTTCCGGATATCTGGCAGGTAGCATTGGAATACCCAAAACGCGATCTTACATTGCTTTACAGTGCTTCGCTCGCCAGTAATAAAGACAGAGGTAAAATGATTATGGGGCACGATGGTTATATGAAACTTAGTGATTCATTAACTATTTATGCAGACAGGGAGTCAACCCGTTACAAAGAAAAAATTAAGAGCAAAGTAGTAAATCCTGAATTGC
>CAYOLQ010000019.1:5835-10092 GCA_964404825.1 uncultured Chitinophaga sp. | reverse complement strand
CTTATGTGTAGGTAGTGAGCAGGCTATTACACCTTCTCATTGGAGTGTGCCTTAAGGTTAGTTTACTGGTTTCTGATCTTTAGTATTGCTACCAAAACCAGTTTATTTTATAGGAGTAATTAAGAGCAAAGTAATAAATCCTGAATTGCCCATCTACACCTACATACCAGGAAGAAACAATGTAGATGCTATTGCATCGCCTACTGAGAAGTATTTTGCAAGCAGGGGTTTGCTGTATACATATCGCGCAGGAAAAAGGGTAGATACAACACATCTGCATATAAAAGAATGGCTGGATTGCATACGGGAAAGCATAGCACAGGGTAAAATTATACTTCCATCCTGCAACATAGACCAGGGCTTTGAAGAAGCCATTACCGCCCATATGGCAACCATTGCGTACAGAGAAAACAGAAAAGTTTACTGGGATGCTGAAAAAGAGCAGGTAATTTAAATCACCTGATAACCTTCATATCCATTGCATTATCCGATAGAAAATTCTGTTGTCGGATACAAATTTCTTTTTTTATTTAGAATGAATGAAAATAAGCTTATTTTTGTATTTCTAAAAAACTCTCATGATAAAAATTGTATTTCTTGATGCAAAAACGATAGGAGAAGTTCCCAATTTCAGGGTGCTTGAGAAGCAAGGCACATTTACAATTTATGAAAAAACCGAGGCCGACAAAGTTTTAGAAAGATGTAAAGGTCAGGATGTTATAATAACCAGTAAAGTTTTTATGAGTGCTGAAATCATGAGTAAGCTGCCCGATTTGAAGCTTATTTGTGTTGCTGCAACCGGACTTAATAATATTGACCTTGAAGCAGCTGAAAAGTTGAATATCCAGGTAAAAAATGTTGCCGGATATTCTACCGAATCCGTTACACAGCTTACTTTTGCAATGCTTTTGTATCTGGTTAACCGTATTCAGTATTATGATTCGTATGTAAAATCCGGTGCCTATCCGAAAAGTGATATTTTCACTCACTTTGGCCCGCCGTTCTGGGAATTAAATGGTAAAAGGCTCGGGATAATTGGTTTAGGAAATATTGGCCGCAGAGTTGCTCAGATTGCAAATAGCTTTGGAATGGAGGTTGTATTTTACTCAACAACCGGCAGGAATAACAACATTAATTTTAAACGATTTGATCTCGACACACTGCTTAGTACCTCTGATGTAGTATCGATACATTCCCCACTCAACGATCAGACCCGAGGTCTGATAAACTACGAAAGAATCAAAATGATGCGTCCTTGTGCGATATTGCTCAATACAGGGCGGGGAGGAATAATTGTTGAAGCAGATCTTGCCAGAGCTCTTAATGAGAACCTTATTGGAGGAGCAGGAATTGATGTGCTTGAGCAGGAACCTCCTTCCGCCGATAATCCTCTACTCAGGTTACGTGATAAGGAAAAACTTCTGATTACTCCGCATATAGCATGGACCAGTATCGAAGCAAGACAAAGGCTGATTGATAAACTTGCAAGGAATATTGAAGAATTCAGGAAGAGTTTGTAAATCTGTTTGCAACTACTTAAAATGACTATGACAGATTAGAATAAAAATTTTCCAATCTGCCATAGTAAAAATAATTCAGAAACTATAAAGGAAGAATTCTGATATTTCTGAACCATACATCATTTCCGTGATCCTGAAGTCCGATATAGCCTTCACGGTATTTTCCAAAATTCGGAAAATCTTTAAATTTACTGCCTGCGATGAGAGTATCCCAATCGGGTGTTCCGAGATGGTACTCAAGAACCGTTTCGCCGTTCATTTTATGGGCAACTGTGCCCTGATATACAAGTATTTCAACTGTGTTCCATTCGCCAACAGGCTTTGCATTCTGTGGTTTAGCGGGAATTAGGTCATAAAGAGAACCTGCCTGACGGTTACCATCTTTTCCTAAAAGAGCATCCGGATGTTTAACATTATCGAGAACCTGCATTTCGGTTGATGATTTCCAGATAGGATCTTCATTAATGAGTGCGCCATAGAATATACCGCTGTTTCCACCCGAAGATATTTTCCACTCCATCTGAAGTCTGAAATCTTTAAATGCTTGTTTGTATACAATGTCACCGCCGCCGCCGCCGGCTTCGCCCTGTCCGGAACCCTGACATTTAAGAGCACCATCCTCAATTACCCAGCCCTGAGCAGGAAAAGCCTCTTTTCCATATCCAATCCAACCTTCAGTGGTTGTACCGTCGAAAAGGGTAATCCAACCTTCTTCAGCTGGTGGAACTGAAACTTCAGTTTGTTCAGTTGAAGCTGCAGAATCTGTCTTTGGTTTGCATGAAACCGCAAATATTCCTGCAAAAAGCACGATGGATAAAACAGTTAAAAGAGATTTCAAATTTTTCATAGGTTCAATAAGTTTATAATTAATAAATAGAATTTTCGTAACGCCTGTAAATTTCAAAAAAAGAAATAGAAAAAACAAGGTTAAACAGATAATACTTCACAGAACTCCCGATAAAAGTAAGCATCGCAATATTTCAAAAATAATAGCACTTTGGATAAACTATAAAAATCATATATTCGTTATTTTATTGCAAACCTGATCCAATTTATGAAGTTTACAAACATCCTTGCCTCCACCATACTTTTAACTGTAACCGGTTTTACGTTACTGGCACAACGGCCCGACTCTACATACAACAAAGCCTGTTACTATTATGATAATGAAGAGTATACGCTGGCTATTCCTTTATATTCCGAATTCCTCAAAAACATCCATGGTGACTTTAATAGTTTGTTTTACCGGGGGAATTGTTATATGGAAACAGGTCAGACAAAACTTGCCATTAAGGATTTTAAAGAAGCATATTCACTGAAGAATAACGATAGCAAACTTCTTTACAGTCTTGGTGTAGCCTATGACATGGCCATGGTTCCGGATTCTGCAATATATTTCTTTAAAAAATTTGTTCACCTGGAACCAAAGCAATCTGTCGGATATGCAAGACTTTCTATTCTCTTTATGAATTTTCATCCCGAGTGGGCTGATTCCGCCATTTTTTACGCAGGTAAGGCAGTAAATGCAGAACCGGAAAATCCTATGAATTTTAATTTTCTTGCTCTGGCATATTATTCGAAGAATGAATTTCAGACAGCCCTGGAGTCAGCGCTGCGTGGGCTGGCAATAGACAGCAGTATTTCTGAACTCAATCGTATTGCCGGAATAAGCTCATTTTTCCTTGAAGAATACTTCAAAGCAATTGAGTTCTTTGATCGGGCATACATGGCAAATCCTGACGATCTTTCTTTGATGGATTTTAAGATTCAAAGCATTTTAGTTCAAAATACACAAAAGGAAAAGATAAGTATTCCGGTAAACGGAAAAATTTCATTTACAGGAATATCCTCAGAAAACATCAAAAAACTTAAAAGCAATTGCAAACCCGGTGAGCCATATTCCTATTCACAACTGGTCACAAAATTGAATTCAGATCCATTCAAATTTTCACTTGATGAATTCTTTATGCTATATCTGGGTGCCACATATCAGGAAGGATATTCACCATTCAAAAAGCCTCTTCCTGATAAAAATCCCGTAAATGATCCACTTAAAAAAATCATCGGTACCGAACAGTTATTGTTGCTTAACCCCACAGATTTCCCGCTTTACTTAAGTCTTGCTGATATGTATCTTTCTTTGGGTGAAGAGGTAAAATATTTTGAGAACAGATATAAATATATAGGCTTCATCGAAAGCATAAAAGCAACAGGAAATGGAGTGAGTCCGGCAACAGCATATATAATTTGTGATGCCGGTCATGAATTTGAAATCATGGCAGCATTGGGTTATGAAATTAAAAATCAGTCGCTTGTAAAAGAAAAAGGACATACATTTCATCGTACAACCGGAACAGATGAATATTATAACGAAGTAATATTATATTTTAATATCGACCAACTTGTAAGCTTCCTTCCTAAAAAAGGCAAGCAATAAGTAAAAAAACTTTCAGTTTTATCATTTTTTCTTACCTTTGCACCCGAAAATACTGGTTCCGTAGCTCAGTTGGACAGAGCAACAGCCTTCTAAGCTGTGGGTCCCGCGTTCGAATCGCGGCGGAATCACAAAAAAGTTTAATCCTGCCATCAACGCAGGATTTTTTTGTTGTCGCGATGAGAACGCGCGTTTGAACTGAACGACCGAAGGGAGTGATCTCATGAGTCCCGCAAGGCGGGGCGAATAATCGCGGCGGAATCACAAAAAAGTTTAATCCTGCCATCAACGCAGGATTTTTTT
>CAYOLQ010000019.1:0-5735 GCA_964404825.1 uncultured Chitinophaga sp. | reverse complement strand
AATCGCGGCGGAATCACAAAAAAGTTTAATCCTGCCATCAACGCAGGATTTTTTTGTTGTCGCGATGAGAACGCGCGTTTGAACTGAACGACCGAAGGGAGTGATCTCATGAGTCCCGCAAGGCGGGGCGAATAATCGCGGCGGAATCACAAAAAAGTTTAATCCTGCCATCAACGCAGGATTTTTTGTTGTCGCGATGAGAACGCGCGTTTGAACTGAACGACCTGCATATACAATAAACGCTGCAACAGACAATTTCATCACATACACTTTGAAGAGCCGTTATATACAGTCTGAACATAAACTTGATTTTGTTTGTTATTCAGTTTATATTTAGTAAAAATTGGCGTCATGAAAAAACTGCTTTTGGTTTTCCAATTATCGGGCCTGTTTGGTCTGGTAATGGCTCAGAATCCAAACCCTGACATTAATTCTTCTGTTGTAACTCCGGTTTTTACAACTAATCCTGTTAGTGATATTAATATCAGAGCCGAACAGAATGTTCCTATGAAAGACAGAGTTTTCAGCCTTGTTGGTACAGCTTTTTTTAAAGGGGATGGCGCAACCATTCCATATTGGGACTATGATATAGACTTTACATATGACGGAAAATCAGGTAATGAGTTCTATTACAAGCTTAACCGCCAGGAATTACTGGAAAACGGAGAATTTAAAGTAAGGGAAAACCATGCCTGGGTACTTCCTAGTTTTGGTTATAACGAATTAACCATTATTTCGCCCGACAATTTCGGGTGGGTTGGATATAATATAAAAGCTCTGGACAGAAAAGTTTATGATATAACATTTATTGTAGATTCATTAAATAATCACTATTCTCTTTCTCTGCAATACTCTCAGCCTTTAAAAATAAAGGCAGTAATCAATAAAGCCTCATCGGCTCCGGTAATTGACGGTTTGGTTGATGCTGTATGGTCAAATGCACTTACATTCAATATTGATCAGTCTGTTGTAGGTACTACACCCACAATTAGCACACCAGGTCCAAGCACCTGGAAAGGTTTATGGAATGATAATGGTATTTTTATTCTGCTTACAATAAACGATGATGAATTTCTCCCTGCCTATGCCGGCAATAAACCAACCGAGGTTTGGCAGTACGATAAACCCGAAATCTATTTTGATGTAAATTCCGTTCTGGCCGACGGTGTTGGAGCGTCGGTGCCAAATAGCGGTCATATTCAGATTGCTCCGGATATTATTTACGGACAAACTGGAGGTACTCTTGTAACCGATGGCTGGGGAGTAAAAAACGCATTCCGGGTATCAAATCCCACTTATGTTGCTGAATATTTTATACCTTTTTCAAGACTCGTGGATAAAAACGGAAATATGGTTTCTAAAACCGCAACAATGGGTTTTGATGTTACGGTTATCGACAGGGATAGTGAAGCTGGTTTCAGGCAACGGGCAGTATGGACTAATTACGGCTTAACTGCTGAATCCTGGCTTACTATGGACGACTGTGGAACAATTCTTCTGGTAGGTCCCGGGGCAAATATACTGGTTAACGGAATAACTGTTTCAGGCGCAGGAAATGCCACAACCATTACCACTGAAGCCGGAACTTTACAAATGAGTGCATTGATATCTCCTGCAGATGCAAACAATAAAACTGTTACCTGGTCGGTTACAAATCAAACAGGGAAAGCTATAATAAGCAACAACGGACTCCTGACGGCTCAGGAAGACGGTACCGTTATAGTTACAGCAACTGCCAATGATGGGTCAGGGATTTCGGGTTCAAAAACGATTACAATAAGCAATCAGTACATTTCTTTTGCCGATGGAAGTATTATTAAAGATGGAGGTTTTGAAACCAATGGTCCGATTGGCGGGTTTTGGGAAACCTGGACGAATTTTGCAGGAACTCCTCAGGTTACCGGGTCAACGTCCGTTGAAGACGGAGTATGCAAAATGATAACCACAAATCCGGGAGAAGCATATTTTTTGCAGGTTAAACAAAGGGAATGGCTTGCATACAATGACACCTCTTACAATTTAACTTTTACAGCCTGGTCGGACGTAAACCGGACGTTCATTATTGATATGGAAGATATTAATTTTAACTTCAACCGCTTTGGAGCATCCACTGATCCCGAAGCAATTAATAGAAGGTCTGAATGGATTGTTCCATTAACAGCCTCTCCCACAACGTTTACCTTTCATGTAACAATGGATCAAATCAGGGCCGCAACTAATTTTCAACTGAATATTCTCACCGGCAATGCACTTGGTACGGTTTATATTGATAATATTTCGCTTGTAAGTGTTGGCTATAAGCCCTTAGGTAACGGGCCTCCCCTTGCGGGAACTGCAGCCTCAAATAAAACAATCTGCAGCGGAACAGGAACTTCATTAACCTTAACCGACTATGCCGGAATTATTCAATGGCAGAAATCGCCTGATGGCACCAGCAACTGGACTGATGTCCTCAACGGCACAGGTTCTAAAACTCCTTATTTTACTACTGCTCCATTATCAGCAAGTACCTGGTTCAGGGCAGCTGTGTCTAAGCCTGATTTTCCGGATGCTTATTCAAATGTCATAAAAGTCACGGTGAATCCACTTCCCGATCGTCCGGGAACGATGTCAGGACTCTCCAGTGTTTGTTTGGGTAAAAAGACCGTAAGCTATTCGGTTCCGGTAACTCCCAATGCAAGTTCATACGTCTGGTCGCTGCCAACAGGAGCAACAGGAGCAAGCACATCAAGAACAATTTTTGTGAATTATGTGGCTGGTTCTGTCTCCGGCATTATTAGTGTAAAAGGCAGAAATACCTGTGGTGACGGACCTCCATCCTCTAAAAATGTAACAGTTGGCAAACCCTATTCAGGAGAAGAAATATGCATGGTTACTGTTGATCTGGAAACCGGAAAAAATATGGTTGTTTGGGAGAAAACGCACAATGTGGGAACTGCCTCATTTAACGTTTACCGCGAAAAGATTGACAAAGCAGGTGAATATGATCTGATTGGAAATGTAAATTATAACGATATTACACAATTTGTAGACCTTAATTCGATGCCGGAAAACCGTCAATATCTTTATAAAATATCCACAATCGACACTTGCGGAAACGAATCTGCACTTAGTAAATGGCATAAAACTCTGTTCCTGCAATATGTTGGTACAACATCCGGAGTAAATCTCAACTGGCAGGAATATCAGATTGAAAATGGAACGGTCGACTTTACCGGATACGCTATTTTCAAGGGATCTGATTCAACTAAACTCAGCTTTTTTACCACCCTGTCCTCCAGTCTTAAAGCATATACAGATAGCGATGCAACTGCTCTTACAAACAAAACCTTTTACCGTATCGGAGGAGTGAAGCCCTCGCCGTGTGACCCCGCTGAAATAGGCAATAAAAAAGCCAGTTCGGGTCCGTATGTTCATTCCCTCTCAAATCTTGAAGACAACAGATTATCCGGAACGGGCATTAATAATCCAATGGCTGGCGGATTAAATCTGACAGTATATCCAAGCCCATTCAGGGATAATACTACAATAAACTATACCCTTTTTAAACCAACTCTCGTCAAAATTGAGGTGTTTAACATTGTTGGAGAGAAAATTGGTTTGCTGCTCCACCAAAGCCAATCCCCCGGAAATCATCATATCGAAATGAAAGCCTCGGATGTTAATTTTATAAACGGCTTATATTATCTGAGAATTGTTGCTGATGAACAGGTATTTGTGAGGAAGGTAATACTTGAAAAGTAAAATTTAAGACCATAATGAATTAAATCAATATTAAACGAGCAAATACAAGCATTAATTACCAGCTTTTAATTGCTTTGTAATATTTTTAAGAATAGCGTTTCTGAATCTTTTAAAGGAATATTTCATAGTATTTTTTTCTTTAGAACTGAGCTTTCTCGCAGTGAGATGCTCCTCTATCAGATTAGTGATAACTCTTTCGGTAATATCAGGATATTCAACATTTACATAATTATCCTCCCTTAACCATTTTTTTATTTTTTCAATGTTTTCAGGTTTCAGACTTTTTAGTACCGGGACTCCCATAGTTTTTAAAGCTGCTGCATTACATTGTTGCTCATATTGTCCTTTCATTGGAACAACCATTAATTTCTTTTTCAAAAACAATGCTTCCGCCGGAGTTTCAAATCCAGCGCCGCAAAGCACTCCCTTTGATGTTGCCATACTCTCAATAAATTCCTCGTTATTTATGGGTCTGATAAGTATATTGTTCTCGCTTTTTCCCAACTTGCTTTGCTTTGAAAAAACCTGCCATCGCACGTTCTCACACATTTTTAATACTTTAATTATTCTTTTGTCATCATATGCAGGGAGGTAAACTGTATAGTGTCCCTTATCTTCAGAAAAACGACTTCTTATTTCTTTCCTGATAACAGGTGTAAAAATTCCATTATCATAAGCTGAGAAATGAAATCCATACTGTTCTGAAGATGGTGCATAATTCAATAAAATTGCTTTTCCAAGCATGTCAACCTCTTTGGGTTGGGGTGCATTTTTATTTAATACTGCAGACTGATGACTGAGTGAGATGCATTTGATTTGGTTAAAAGCACATGCCCATGCTGAAACGGGTTCAAAGTCGTTTATTACAAGTTCGTAATCCGTTACAGGTAAGGTTGCTACCTCTGAAAAAAAAGAACGCAACTTGCTTTTTTTATATGTTTTGATATAATCTACCCCTCCCTTATCTCCAAAAATGAAACTCATTCCGGTAAATCTGAATTTTACAAAAAAAGGCAATTCAATATCTGCCTGTGTTCCGCTAATCAAAATATCAACTTCATGATTTTTTTGCAGGATGGGAATAATATCACGAGCTCTGCTCAGATGGCCATTACCTGTGCCTTGTAATGCATATAGAATTTTCATACCTTCATAGAGTTAAAATCATGAAGCATATTCTCAAAAAGCTGACTATTACTCAGATCTGAATCCGTATCCTCAGTATCAATTGTATTCAACTGTTTCATATCTTCTTCAAATTTATAAATCTTCCATTTCCCCTTTGAAAATTCAAGGGCTGTTAAACTTTCTACCCAGTCACCGGAATTTAAATATAAAATATTCCCTGATTCATTACTGATTTGTTTTATTTCGGCGTGATGAATGTGTCCGCAAATAACATAGTCGAATTTATTCCTGATTCCAATTTCAGCTGCTGTTTGCTCAAAGCTGTTAATAAATGATACCGCCATTTTTACACTTTCCTTAATCTTTTTTGACAATGAAAGTTTTCCTTTTCGGAAAATTTTCTCTGAAATAAAATTGAAGAGCCTGTTTATAAGAATTAAAGTATCATATCCAATGGCACCCAGGCGTGCAAGCCATTTTGAATACTGCATGGTAATATCAAATACATCCCCATGAAATACCCAGGCTTTTTTACCTTCCGGCAGATCAAGAACAACTTTATTAACAATATGAAGAGAACCCATATTCAGGCCTTCGAATCTCCTGAGCATTTCGTCATGATTTCCTGTAACATAGTAGGTTTTAATTCCCTTTCCCATCCAGCTGATCAAATGTTTTACCACTTTCATATGACTTTTCGGCCAGTATTTTTTACTGAATTGCCAGATATCAATTATGTCCCCGTTTAACACCACTAACTTCGGCTTAACACTTTTCAAATAAATCAGAAGTTCTTTAGCATGGCAACCATAGGTACCAAGGTGAATATCAGAAAGAACGAGAATTTCAACCTTACGCTTATT